>JBIJAX010000073.1:0-7438 GCA_044345485.1 Kapaibacterium sp. (SeqCode) | reverse complement strand
TTTCCCACGTGCCGACTTGGTACTAACTTCTGGGCTGTATGACGTCCCGCCTTTACCACTTCGGCCGTTTGCTCCGTTCGTTAACGTTTGTGTTGCTGATCGCCAGTATGCTACTGAGCGTCCAAGAAGCATCATCGGCAGCTCGGCAGCGTAGGAAAGCTTCGTCAAAGCAGAAATCAGCACAATCGAAGAGATCCAAGGCTCGAAAGTCCCACCGTACGTCTGGAAAACGGCATCGGAAATCAGCGGCATACCGAGGTAGGGGGCTTGTGGTGACCGATATTTCTGAGATACGCAACGTCCGACTCGATTCTGGCATTGCCTATTATCAATACCGAACAAATGGCGCCAGACCGATCATTGCACACGTAATCGAATGTGATAGGACGGTTGCCGGCAATGCTGTTCGGCTCGTAAAAGGAGAGGACCACGCTATTGGTCTTGAGCGTCTCGCAGAGATGTCGCGCAGGTTTGATTCTCGGTCGAATCATGTGCTCTACGGGCTCGTGAACGGCAACTTTTGGAAGGCTGTTTCGAATCTGATGATCGGACCATGCGTCATCGATGGAGAGGTTGTTCAGCTCTCGCGCCACAAGAAGTGGTCGAGCGCATTGTTCGACGTGCGGAATGCTATGTATATCGATACCTTTTCGTTGTCCGGTGTAGTGACAGTTGGTCAGAAGAGATTCCCAATAGAAAGTGTAAACGACCGACGCGGAACAGGAGTGGTTGTCCACAACATCTTTGGTGGCAACGTTGTACCTTTTCTCAGTCAGAAGTACATCGAGAAAGCATTCAATGAAGCCGTTCGTGATTCATCGGCAGACGTCGATGATTCTACCGAAGTTGAGCTTACGAATGAAATGCTGAAAGCAGAAATTGCTGCCCAGCAGCGCGAGCGCGACATTGAGTTCCCAATGGTCAAGATCCGCGTCAGATATTTGCGAACCCCGTCAATCAATACAACAATAGCATGTGAGGTTCTGAGCGTTGACACAGGGTCTGTAAACATGCCACTTCGTGGAGCAGTTATCTCACTGCCCAAGACCCTCTTGGGGTCCAATAGGCCACGTGTTCGTGATACGATCACCCTTCGGTATGAAACGAATATTCTGCGTCAGGTCAAGTTCATGAATGCAGTAAGTGGCACGCCGCGTCTTGTTCGTAATGGTATTGCTCGGAGCGAAGCCCAAAACGAGGGTAGTACTGCTAGTAGGTTTGTGCATCATACGCTGGCACGGACTGCTATCGGTATGAGTGCTGATAATAAAAAGATTTATCTAGTAGCGGTGCCACCAGATCGTCCGGAAAACGGTACGCAGGGTGCCTCTTTGCAGCAAATGTCGGAGTTGATGGCCCTTGTCGGGTGCCATAATGCACTTAATCTCGACGGTGGTGGATCTACCGGCATGACTGTGCAGAATGATCACGTGTTTTACGACGGCACCGATCCACAGACCAGGCGAATTGGACTGGGAGTAGGCGTTGTGAAGCTGGCAAAGATTTTGAGGACGACGGGGTACTAGGTACGAGGTACTAGGTACTCAAGGGTACAAGAGGTACTTCTTGCGTAGCTCAATAAATCCGGCTAGGCCTTCTGTAGAATACTCCATGAGTCGGGCTTTGTTCGTGTGCGCCTTCAGCTCGGATAGTATCAACGATAAACCTGTAGCCTTAACGAACATCTTGCCGTGAGACGTTGATGCCAACGTATCCGGGAAGGCAGCCGGGTTGATAGTGCGTGCGTACCACAGCGCATGTATGGCTGCTGTGTATGGCCTCCAGGTGCGTGTTGGCTGCAGATAGTACCCATTGCATGATTCACCGGCATACTTGCCCTGTTGCGGAGAAAACATGCAGGCGGCCACGGATACGCCTGCAGATTGCATGTCTCGAACAAATCCAGAATCTATCGCAAGATTCGGCATACCGATGTACTGAAAGGGGCTTGTTGTTCCCATGCCAATGCTGCATGCGCCTAGCTCGCCGATCAAGCCTGTGAGAGCATAGCCCCGTATCGCAGCGATCGATGGAATATTGGGGCTCGTGGGGAACCATGGGCGGTCTAGATCTTCCCATGTCATCGTGCGTGTCCATCTCTTGCAACGGACAACCGTCAATTCACAGCGCCGCTGTGCCTGTGTATTCTTGAGCGATAGCCACCCTAGGTCATTTGCCATTGTTGCTAACTCGCCAAGCGTCATGCCGTGAACGTATGGCACAGGTAGACGCCCAATGAACGACATAGCATCCTTACTCGGGAGGTTGCCGTCTACGACAACGCCACCGAGTGGGTTTGGACGGTCGAGAATCATAAATGGGACGCCGTAATCTGCGCAGGCGTCCATTACCTCGACCATGGTGGACATATAGGTATAGGATCGAACCCCAATATCCTGCATATCTACAACCACTACATCCGCTCCAGAGAGCAGTTCTCGTGTTGGTCTTCGCAGAGACCCATACAAACTCTTGGCAGGTAGGGAATACACGGTGTCATCAAGAACATGTTTGCCGGCAACCACAACGCCATGAAATCCGTGTTCCGGTGTGAGCAGTCGAACGAGCGTAACATTGCTGGCGCTCGTAAACTCTTCAAGTGTGGTTTTTCCGCGATAGCTTCTGGCTGCTGCATGGCTTACGAGCACAATTCGCTTTCCTTGCAGTAGCGCAAACTTGGTGTCGATCAGATTATCAATGCCAAACTTTACTTGTGCGCCCATGACCACAAAGGCACAAAGTGTAAGAATCAATGTAACGGCATACCTCATCACGATTGATGTGCCCTTGGATGAAACAACGTATGAACTTCCTTCACGTATTCGCGATCGATGTGCGTATAGATCTGGGTTGTAGCGATATCTGCGTGACCCAGCATTTCTTGGACAGCACGAAGATCAGCACCGCCTTCAAGCAAGTGTGTTGCAAAGGAATGCCGAAACATATGGGGATGCACATGCTTGTTGATACCTGCACGCTGGCATCCTTCCTGAATGAACTTCCAAACAGACATTCGGGAAAGCCCCTTCCCACGGATGTTCAGAAAGAGTATGTCGTCTGTTTCTGAACTTCTAATGAAGGATCCACGGGCATTGTTCTGATATCGTGCGATCCATTCAAGTGCTGATGTACCGATTGGCACAAGGCGTTCTTTGGAACCTTTGCCAAACACGCGTATGATTTCCATGTCGGCCAAGATGTCCCGCTGGCGTAATGTGATCACTTCGCTCACTCGGAGTCCACAGGCATACATCGTTTCGAAAAGCGCACGATTGCGCATCATGCCTGCCGAGGAGTCATCAAATGCTCGCAGAAACTGATCCATCTCCACAGCAGTGAGACAATCAGGCAGATGTCTGGCAGATCGGGGCAGCTCGATAGCCTCTGTTACGTCACGGTCTACTCTTTTGATGCTAACGAGGAACTTGTGAAGATGTCTGATCGACGCGAGGTAGCGTGCCCTACTGCTCGGGGCAAGTCCAGCAAGCGTTAGAGTTTCGAAGTACTGCCGCACGTTTGATAGAGTGGCTTCAGCAAAGGACGAGCATCCGTTATGGTTCAAAAACACTGCATACTGCAGCGTATCACGTTCATAGGCGCTAATCGTAGCTGCAGATAAACCGCGCTCTAAACGCACATATTGCAAGAACTGCGAGAGATCTCGCTTCAGCGTCAGCGGCAGGTCCATTACGTCGAACTAGAAGCTGCGTCCTCTTTCACATCCATGTAGCGAACACGTTGATGCGAAGAACCGAGCAACGTTTTTACAAACGACTCTTTGATTACGTCGATATCATGCATGGTAAGGGGCGCCTGGCTTAGCTGACCATCCTTGAGTCGGTCTATCACGATTTGGTCAACGGCATCTTCGATTTCGCTTCGCTCGCGTGTGTTTACCAAACGAGACAGCGCCTCTACAGCATCAGCTAACATCACAATTGCAGTTTCTTTCGAATCGGGCTTGGGGCCTGGGTATCGAAAGTCCTGTTGATCTATAGACACTGCCTCGTCACCGGCTTCTTCAAGAGCCTTAGCATAGAAGTGCTTAATCATCATCGTGCCGTGGTGCATCGGAATGAACTTCCAGATTCTGTCAGGGAGTCGATTATCCTTGGCAAGTGATATGCCACCTTGCACATGCTGACGAATAATACTGGCGCTCTTCTTCGGCGTTAGACGGTCGTGCTTGTTGTCGATATCGATTTGGTTCTCTATGAAATACTCCGACTTTTCAATCTTGCCAATATCGTGGTACAACGCTCCTACTCGAGCTAGAAGAGGATTGGCGCCGATTGCAGCGGCTGCCGTTTCACTCAGATGTACGACAGACATTGTATGCTGGTAGGTGCCAGGTGCACGTTCGTTGAGTTGATGGATAAGTGGATGATTAATGTCGTCAAAATCCTCAAGCCGAAGGTCCGTCGCAAGGTTCATTGTGCGTTCCATTACAACGATCACCGCCAGAGCGAATAGTGGCGACAATACCGCATTTACTCCAGCTGCACCGAGTTTGAGAAGCAGAGGCAGCAGGGCAGTTGCACGCTCGAGTTCCAGAGAGACGGTAACAATTACCAGTCCTGTGGCTATGGCTAGAATAGATGTGAAAACTTGTGTGCGACTGCGAAGATTTGTGGCGGAGTATGCCGCCATCGCACCTCCTGCAATAAGGACCACAGCAATGATGTGGTCATTTCCGCGAGCTGCAGCGACAGATAGAGAGCACGCTAGAGTTACGACAATTGATGTGCGGACGTCGTATAGGATAGAAACGATCATGGCCATGCCGGGCACAATGATGGTGTATTCTAGTGGGAGGTCAGAGGGAAGGATGATCGAGAGCCAACCTAAACCCGCAGAAACAACCGGCATTGCAAGGAGTGAGGCGAGTTGACCATTTCGGAGATAGGATGAGCGACGAACAAAGTACAGGTAGAGAACAAGCATTGATATCAATACAATGCCATGGCCCAGTGATCCCAGAGCAGAAAGCACAGAGAAGCGCTCAGTAGATCGAGCCAGTTCAGAAAATCGATAGGCAGACAAACGAACAAGTATTCGTTCATCTATCCGGTCGCCCTTTTGTACGATAACGTCGCCCTGATGAATGATCTCCGAAGTAGTGGCAACCCCTTGTTCAGCTCTGCTGCGCTCCGACTCCCACGTTGTGCGGTCGAGTGCTATCGAAGGAATGATGCTGCGTGTAATGGAGACCAGCAGTGTCTTTTTTGTTGATTGAGGTAGGTCACGAAGATGCTCCTCCACTTGATGAATCGCATCCAGCGAATCTGGCGCAGGAACAACAGTCGTGGTGACTTCCTCGCCAGAATTCAATCGCTCTATGTAGAGTGGACTCTTGAGACTGTCGAAAACATTGGATCGAAATCCGACAGTGTAAAGGCTTTGCAGCTCATTCATACCGCGAGATCGAACCACTGTTTGCAGCGAATCAGGTAGCGTGCTGATTGCTGCAAGGAATTGGGCAACGCTGCGCTGATCGGCATCATTGTGCCGTCTGATATACGGAGGTACGTCTGCTATTGCACGAAGCTGCTCAACTTTGAGCGAGTCGGGGCTTTTGAGAACAGGGAATGGATACTCCGCTACGATAGGTTCTTCCGTCCACGTAGTTCCCAATCGTGATCTGTCGAATGCATCGTGCTGCGCTTCGCCTAGCCCTCCGGGCAGGAAGAATACGAGCATCAATGTTGATGCAACAATCAGCGCAATTCGCAGGGCTCTGGATGTGGTTAGCCCCGTGCCGTGCTCTTGTTGCCGGTCTTCATCCTGGAGTTGCTCAAATAGCGTTGGACGGTTGCGTGCCATTTGTTGAGAATCACTTTCCGGTGAATGTTGGTTTGCGCTTTTCAATGAAGGCTGCCACACCTTCACGATAATCTGCTGAGTCCCCAGCACGCTGCTGATAATCGGCTTCAAGGTCGAGCATCTGATCGAGTGATGACACGCTGCCTTGCTGAAGCAGATGCTTTACAAAACCATACGACTGTGTTGGGCCTTGTGCGTATTGCAGGGCAAGCTTGCGAAGAGCCGCAGTAAATGCTTTTGGATGCACAACAGAATTAACGAGTCCAAGCTCGAGGGCTTGTTCAGCGGAGATTGGGCTATTCATCGTCGCAAACTCAAAGGCCTTGCTGTATCCCATCATTCGAGGATAGAAGAACGTAGCACCTGAATCTGGAATGAGAGCTATGCCAATAAACGCTTCAACGAGTTTGGCTGCTGAGCTCATGATGCGGATGTCTGCAGCCAGGGCCAATGAGAGTCCAGCGCCTGCGGCAACACCGTTGATACCGCAGATGATCGGTTTCGGCATATCGCGCATTGCACGCACGATAGGGTTGTATCTGCGGTTGAGCGAATCACGCAAATCTCTCTTATCACCCGACTTCGGAGCGTCTTTCAGGTCTTGTCCGGAACAAAATGCTTTTCCTGCACCGGTGAGCACAACACAACGTACTTCATCGTTCGACGCTGCATGAGCGAATGCCGCCTGCAGGTCCGTCGTGAGCTGTTCGTTTGCTGCGTTGTATGAATCTGGACGGTTGAGGGTGATCGTGCAAACACCTTCAGAGATGTCGAAGAGCAGTGTTTCAAACGTCATGATCATTTACCTTTCCATTCCGGTTTACGTTTCTCAACAAAGGCAGCCATGCCTTCCTTCTGATCATCTGTTGCAAACAGCATGTAGAAGTTCTTCCGCTCAAACTCAAGTCCGCCTTCTAGGGTAGTACTATGTGCCTTGAGTACAGCTTCTTTTGCAAGTCGAGCTGCCACTGGGGCCTTGGATGCAACGTCGCCGGCAAGTGCAAAGGCCTCTTCGAGATAGTAGGCAACAGGCACTACGCGGTTCACCAGGCCAGCTGCCTGTGCCTGCGTAGCTGATATCATACGTCCCGTTAACACGATCTCCATTGCAAGAGCTTTGCCCACGGCACGCGTTAGGCGCTGTGTGCCGCCTGCGCCTGGCATAACGCCGATGTTGATCTCTGGCTGACCAAACTGTGCCGTATCGCTGGCTACGATCATGTCTGCATGCATAGCAAGCTCGCAGCCCCCTCCAAGAGCAAAGCCGCTAACAGCAGCGATGATCGGAGTCTTGACGTTGCGTATACGTTCCCAACGGGCAAACTGATCGCGCTCAAGCATGGTGGTAAGCGATGCATCAGACATCTCAGTGATATCTGCACCAGCTGCAAATGCTTTCTCGTTCCCGTGTAGAACGATGCAGCGAATAGAAGGGTCCGCATCATAAGCTTCAAACGCCTGCACGAGCTCTATCATGGTCTGCAGACTGAGCGCATTGAGGACTTGTGGACGGTTCAATTGGATCGCACCTACGCCCGGTTGCGGGATGTACGTAGCGATACACGTAAATTCAGGTGACATCGACGTTCTCGATTGTGAAATGTCATCAAAAATA
>JBIJAX010000074.1:0-6699 GCA_044345485.1 Kapaibacterium sp. (SeqCode) | reverse complement strand
AATTGTGCTGCCCACGATCTCATGGATAACAGTCGCAATGTTCATCTTTGATTTCTTCGCAGGATACTTCCTCTATGCGTCGTTGTTCGCTGCTGTAGGTTCTGCTGTTGATCAGGAAGCTGATGCACAGTCGCTTACGTTCCCGATCACTATGCCGGTTGTGCTCACGATGATGTTCATCGGCAATGTTGTATCGGCACCCAATGGAACGTTTGCTACGGTGATGTCGATGATTCCGCTGTTCTCGCCGATCCTGATGACGGTTCGCGTTGCTGCAACCGACGTCCCAGCATGGCAGCTTGTTGTGTGCGTGCTTACCAGCACCGGTGCGTTTTTTGGCGCCGTGTGGCTGGCATCACGTATCTACCGCATTGGAATTCTTTCCTACGGTAAGAAGCCGTCGTTCAAAGAAATCGCTCGCTGGATTACTCTCCGCGTGTGACGGTGAACGGCAGCCTGGTTACGCTGCTGCCAAACGTTAGCACAAGCACGTAGGCACCGCTTGGATACGAGCTCACATCGATAACGCAACCGCTCTCACACATTGCATCAGTCCATGTGCGGAGGGCTGCGCCGCGCGCATCATAGATCGTCATGGAGTATTCTCGCTCGCCGATTCCACGCCGTGTAACGATCATGCGGTCACCTGCCGGGATAGGCGCTAGTGTGAGAGATTCGCTCTCGTCGGCATTATCAACGCTGCTGATCGTCTGCACCTCGCACATGCAGCGAGATTTCTTACCGGAGTTGACGCCAATAAGCTCCTGACATTCAAACTCGATTACGCCGCGCTCATCGGGATACATGATCACATCTTCCGCATTGCCGGAAAGATTCACGTACGTCACGTTCAGTGGCAGTGATGTAAAGATCGGCCAGTCGGGAAACTCTTGCTTCTGCACCTGTTGGATCGTTACTAGTGTTGAGGATCCGCTTTTGCGCTGTTCTACACGCAGCTTAGCCCAGCCCTTGCTCTGAACCCATTCGGTGAAGAAATCATAGGTGATCTTTCCCATGGATGCACGTATCCTGTCTACAAACTGTTCTGTCTGTGCATTACCGTACTTCTGATCACTGTTGTTGAGGTAGTATTGCAGACCCTGACGAAACTTGTCGTCGCCGGCAATTGCGCGCATCATACCCACAACCACAGCCCCTTTTTGGTAAATCGTCTGCGGATAGTTTGATGAGGGGGCTTTGCGAGGAAAGTTCTCGAGTGCGAAGACGCCCTCTTGCTTTGCAGCGTTGATCGCGCTGCGTGTCTTGACTTCAAGCTCCCGCAGATAGGCGTCCCAGCCACGCTTCTTTTCAATCCAGAGGGCTTCTGAGAATGTTGCGAAGCTCTCAGTGAGCCATGCATACCGAAAGTCGATCGGCGTTACGTAGTCTCCAAACCACTGGTGAGCAAGCTCATGTGCAGCGGTGATGCACATGGTGTCGCCCCGTTGAATTGTGGCAACTGGCATAGAGATCATGGACTGGTGTTCCATAGCCCCTTTGTACGTGTTGCAGTAGCCAACCTTGGCGAATGGGTAATCACCAAACCACGACGACAGATGCTCGGTCATCTGCGGGACGAGAGAATACGATTGGATACTCTTTGCTTGATCACGTGGCAGGTAGTAGAAGATATGGGGCGTACCCTTGGCCGTGAGGTCCTGCAGCCTGTGAAACGTATACTTGCCAACAGCAAAGGTGATAAGGTAGGTCGCAATCGGGTTGCGCTCTGTCCACGTATACTCAACAAGTGTATCAACAGATCGTGGCGGCATCTCAGGCCCAACAGAAGCAACAACCCAGCCCCCTGTAGGCACACGAAAGCGTCCGGTAAATCGGGCCTTATCTGATGGGTGGTCATAACATGCCAACCAGTGCTGCGTTGTACTTACATAGTTATTGGCAAAGCCAACACCGAGAGCGTATAGTACTTGATCCTGGAAATGCACACCTCCCCATGGCGATGAGCCCCCTTCGTTTGTCATCACGCCGTGGTAGAATATGCGTATCGTGTCCCTGCGTCGGGACGCAACGGCATGAGGAATGGTAACACGATGATGCATGGTGTCCATGTCGCGTGTGCCGATGGTTGTCCATGTGGACCGTACGCCATTAACGTAGACCGAATCGATCGTCAAATCGCGCAGATGGAACGGAAACGTTGGTGCATCTGAAGAAGCCGTCCAATCTACAGTGATCGAAACATCAGCTTCGATTGAACGTGCAGTAGGATTTGGAAAGGTGATGGATGCGTCGTACTGCTGAACGTCGAAGATCTGCGGACGAAACCGGTCGGGTGAAGAGATCTGTCCGAACAACCCAACGGCTGAGATGACGAGGATGAATGGGGCTAACGCTTTCATGAGAGCAAAGCTAGCCATTGACGTAAAAAAGAAAAGGGCCGCAGTTTCCTGCGGCCCTTGAAGGTGCTGTCTGAAGAAGCGCTTACCGGACAATGTTCAGCGGAAGTGCAAACGCTGAAGTGCCATTGTTCACATGAATCATCACCATTCCTGCTGGCAGCGTGGCAGTGTTGACCATGAGAGTCTGCATGCCACCGTCTACAGTGTACTGCTGTGAAGCAAGTTCAACGCCCGTCATGGATACGATACGCACGGTGGCGGTACCAGGCTGAGCAACGAACTGAAGCGATGCAGAAACTGATGCTGGATTTGGCCAGAGGTTGAGAGATGAACCAACTTCGTCTACTGGCACTTCAACACTCGTAACAGAGTTCTTCATCAGGCCGATTGAGATCACGCGGTCTGTATTGGTTGCCTCAACAGCAACAGTTTGTGTCGTTGGGTCAAAGCCGATGCGATCAGCAACGATCGTGATGTTACCCATAGCAACCTCTGTCATATCGAATGCCCCTTCGCTTTCCGAAAGTGCAAAGTCTACGATGTCGCCGTCTTCATCGCGAGCAATGATGAACGCACCCAATACAGCTGACGCTTCTTGTGTCTTTTCTGAGCCCGACTTCACAATGCCGCCGCGCTTGTCGTAGACGTGTCCACGTACACGGCCTTTGCCTTTATCTGACTTGACAGTGTCAAGAAGAATATCGTACTGCACTGCCACAGTCATGTCGCCAACAGTAACCTGAGTAGCCTTGCCAGATTCCTTTGCGGCCAACGCTCCAAGTACCATCCAGCCCGGCATTGTTGGGCGCTTGGCAGGAACACCGAATACAACATAGTTGCCTGGAATCATGTTGGTGAAGCTGTAGTTACCATCTTGATCTGTTTCTACAGTCGTTGCTTCAACATTCTTCGAAAGAACGTCGCCCTTCTCGTTGGTTACGATTGTAAAGCGGTATGCCACAACCTTGCCAGCAACACCGGCCTGGGTGTAGTTGTTCTTCATGGTGCCACCAAAGCCGTTGCTGTAGGCTTCGCGCTTATCCATTGGGAAGTCAAAACCACCCTTGTTTTCCGTGATATTTACCGACGTAGCAGAGAGAGCATCATGCGTGTTGTTGTAGTACTCAGCCAGATACTGATTGCCTGCTGCATCGCGTCCAATCGCGCGGGCAACACCAATGTAGTTAACGCCCGACTGAAGCTTTACTTCATATGAACCATCTTCGCGTGTCTCAGCAGCAACGCGCATGTAGCGTGGGTCTGCAGCAGATTCCTTTGTGCGAACCTCAAAGACAACAAGTGCCTTGACAGGCTCATTCGTTGTTGCATCAAATACGCGTCCTTCGGCAACTGCAAAAACAGGTGTCGGACGCATATCAACAACAAAGTCGATTTCCTTGATCGTATTGCACTCGATCACAACATCCTTGGCATCAGCGAGTTCAACGACATTGTCGTACCACTCGGCTACCATGCCGGGTCCTTCAACGCGGATCTTATAAATGCCTGCCGGAATCCACAGCGTGTACGTACCGTTCTTGATCTCAGCCTTATAGACCGGACGATATGTCACTCCACCATTGCTTCCATCCTTGGTGCGGATAACTTCTTGACGCCATGCTGTAACCACTCCACTGACAGCTTCGTTGACGTTGCCGTCATACTTCACCATGCCTTTAACCTTGGCGCAGCCTGGAGCTTCGCCGCCTGTCTTCTCCTTGATCACGAGTTCTACGACTTGCGTAGCGATGATTTCTACACCGTTCACAATAGCCTTAGCCAGGACAACGAATCGGTATGTTCCAACAACAGGCTTTTCCCATGTAATAACGCCGGTGTTTTGATCGATGACCATTCCCGCAGGTTGGCCGTCAAGCTTGTACATCACCGTGGTGTTTACCCCAGGGACCGTTGCTTTGGCAGCATAGATATACTTGACGCCTGCAAAGCCAACAGTTACTGGCTGCGATACAAACTTCAGTGATCCAGTTTGACCGTCACCTTCTGTGATCACAAGAACATACGTCTGCTTTACGACTACTTCTTTGCCGTCGATTACCTGTACTGCAGCGATTACAACTTCATGGCGTCCGGCGGATGGCTTTTCCCAAACGATCTTGCCCGTTTCTTTGTTAATCGTCATGCCCTTCGGGCCAGCAACGAGCACATACGAAATAGCCGCAGACTTATCGGATTCTGCATTTGCGTCATACACATAGACCTTCGTTGTTGAGCCCGTACCAACTGGAGTGCTCACAAATCGCAGTCCACTCGTAACGGTACCCTTAACCTCCACAACCTTCACGGCAGTGCGCAGACCTTCTGCACCACCGTCCCAGTAGCCCCGTATAAAGAAGGTGTAGACACCAGCCTTGAGACCTTGAATCGTAGCCGTGTATACATTCTCGCGGTTATTAGCACTATGAGGGATAGTTGCAACCTTGTTGAACTTGGTTACGTCTTCTGTCTCGCCCGATGCTTGATACACATAGTACTTCAGCGGAGCTGGAGATGTAACACCCTTCCACGTAAGAACGACGTACCCGGATGCCCCATTTGCACCACCCTGAACGGTAGCCGTAAGTTCAGTTGGCGCAGGAAGTTGCTGCGCTGCAACGTTGGCAACAAATGCAACTATGAGCGTCAGCATCATGCCAAAATGTTGAAGTAAACGGAACGAACTCATAGTCGTCCTCCGTAATAATTGATGTAAAACTTGGATTTACTCTGAACCTTCGGAAACGAAGATACTGTGAAGCTGGAAATGGTTACAGGTTAGGGTACGAGGGTACTGATTACTGGGTACTGATTACGGATTACGGATTACTGATTACTGGGTACTGGGTACTGATTACTGGGTACTGATTACTGGGTACTGGGTAAGAGGGTATGGAGGAAGTAATTTCTCGTAATCCGCAATCCGTAATCCGTAATCTCTTCTATATCGTCAACGTAACCGTTCCCAGGACCTGCTGTTGTGGTGCTGGACGGTAGAAATTGTCCTTATTGAGGAAGATAAAGAGCGTGATAGTTACTGTACGGGGCTTGCCGGCCTCCCGTGGGTGTTCTGCAACGATGATCGAGGCGGTATTGGAGTTGGGGTCTGTCCAGTAGCTCTGTAGGCCACCCCAGCTTGGGCCAAAATCGGCCTGAAGTTGTACCTCGCGCTTTGACAGGATCGTAATCAGGCCGTCCCCTGGGAATGAATCAAGCCGCATACGGAAGGAGTGCAGCAACGGGGATAGTCCAGTCGTATCAGCTGCATCCATAGTAATGTCGAACCAAAAACGCATAGGCGTTGTGGTGGTATCCACTTGAATTGTGGGAAGCCCCTTCATCACATAACTGCCATATGCCGTCTTACACGAGACGGAGTATGATTGCGGAGTAATTTTTTCGGCAGGAGTGACGGGTGTCTCTTTTCTGGGGGCTGTGGTGTCTAATGGGGATGTGCACGATGATGCAATGCCCATGATGATCACTAGCGAAGCAACGAGCAGAGAAGTACGGTATGTGGTATTCATGATCATAGAAGTCGAAACAATCGGGTTAGAACCGGATGGCCATTCCGTAGGTGAGGCCAAGTTTTGAAGAGGTAAACCACTGATCCTGGAAGGTGTAGGCCATTGATGTGCCCTCTACGCCGAGCATAAAGCTCAATGGACCTGATGGAGAGTAGAGAAGTCCACCAGTGAGACGGCCAAGCGGTCCAAACTGCGACCCACCAACAAGACCCTGGGCGAAAGGGGTAAAAGCTGAATTGCCAATTGGTGCAAATGAATGGCGGTAGGTAATCCCTGCCCACGTCGAGATCGGCTGCTGTTCGTACCGGATGACTTGGCCATTGCGCGTACCTTCGAATGTCATCGGGAAACTCTCGTTGCCGATCTCAACCCCGATAAGGTGCTGGGGCGAAAGCTGGTACATCAGGGCAAGGTTCGCGTTCTCTAGAAGTGATGTTTGAGGCGTCACGGAAACCGGCGATAGACCTGACGAGGCAAGTCCGCGGAACTGCACCAGAAACGATGGAAAGTCCTGATACTCCGGAACTATAGGAGCCTCCTTCATCGGTGTAAGCACACGAGGATCTGTATTGCGCGACAGTATGATCGTATGCGTAAGGTCGATTGGTGTTGTGCTTACCGGAACCTCTGCTGGCTCCTCCTGAATGTCTTGCACCTGGGCTTGTGCCGGCTCTTCTACCTCTGTCATGGTAGCCAACGCTAATGCATTGCTCAACCGAGAAACTTCCGCGCGTAACCGGCGAAGCTCCACGTTTTCGCTACTCGCTACTCGCTGCTCGCTACTCGCTACTCGCTGCTCGCTGTTCGCTACTCGC
>JBIJAX010000005.1:0-66963 GCA_044345485.1 Kapaibacterium sp. (SeqCode) | reverse complement strand
AGGCAATCGCCGACTCAACAGCATCAACAGAATCGATGTATTCCAGAATTTCTTGCACCTCATCCGGCAACGAAAACACGCGAAGTGGCTGCTCGATACCAACGCGATAGAGTTCTGCGGTGTCCTTGCGCGCAAGCGTTTTTCGGATTGGTGTTAGATGGACAACTGATGTGTCCGTAATCATCCCATCAATGTGTTTCCGTGTTTTCTCATGCATTGTTTCCACCTGTACCACCACCCTGGTTCGAAGCGCCCCCAACTGGTTTATGGTGAGCGAGAAGAAACCAAGCATACATCGTGTGCAAGCCTCGTTCGAGATCGAAGCTCGAATGATATACGTTGGGCGCGTGCGTGAACTCTCTCGAGGTACTTGACTTCTAACTGGTGTAAAGAACAGTTGAAACAACGATAACTGGACTAACATCATTGCTACGAGTCTGCACTTGCTGAATTCAGTCGACGTGAAACAACGTCTTAATCGAGTTGTGGCCTTCAAAGAATTGTTCAGAGTCGTTCGCATAGACTGACATAGTGAGAATCTTACGTGAGGATCTTTACCAAGTCGTTATTGACGTAGAGGTTGCTCCGGCCTACCTTGACTTTGCTGATAATGCCCATTAATTCGAGAATGGCAAGATACTTTATCGCTGTTGGACGTGATATAGTACAATCGTCCATGACGAATTCTAACCTTGTGTAAGGATGCCTGAACAAGTTATTCAGTAGCTCCTGACTGTAGATTTTTGGCTGTTCAGTGCGCAGGCGGTGCTTGACGTCGGACATAAGTGAACGGATCGCGTTTACTGTCTGCAGCGTGTTGCGGGCAGTTGACTCTACAGCACCCAACATGTAAAGAATCCATTCTTCCCAAGCTCCATGCTCCCGCACGGCCTGAAGATGCCTGTAATAATCATCTTTGCGCCGAACGATAGCTTGGCTGAGATACAATACAGGCAGATCCAGAAGTCCATGCAGACTCATGTGCAGCAAGTTTAGGATTCGCCCTGTTCGACCATTTCCATCGTAGAATGGGTGTATACTTTCGAACTGATAATGAAGCACAGCCATTTGCACGAGTGGGTCCACGTTCCAACGTTCGGATTCATGAAAACAGTCGAGAAAATTGGATATGAGACGCTCGATCTCCGCCGGGTCCTGTGGCGGTTCGTATACCACCTGGTTAGTTACGGAGTTCATGAGCACTGTTCCAGGAAGCTTTCGAAACCCCATACGGGTTCGACAAAGTACCTCATGAATAGCCAGGATGTCATCCGTGCGAAGCATCCCGTTCCGCCCAAGGAGATCAAAGCCTAGATGCAGCGCTTGCGCATACCGGTGAACTTCTTTGGCCGCCCCCGTTGCATTCATGGCATCATCAGATTCGCTTCGATACAACTCGTCCTGGGTCGTAACGATGTTCTCAATAGCCGAGGAATCCCGCGCTTCCTGCAAGGCCAGAGTATTGACCAGAATCGCTGCATTGGGGATGGCCGTCACGGCCCCCTTCAGCTCCGCTAAGGACCTATGTGCCCGCACTGCCTGACGCAGCACCTCAGTAGTCTCGAGAACTATCGTCGAGTCAGGGGGCAGAAACGGTAGCGAGGCGATCATCTGTCAAAAATAGGGCGCTTTTTTGACAGATCAACCGCGATATGTAAAAATATTCGGGTTTTCTTTACATATCAGTGGTGACATAGCAAGATTTCCTGCATTTTCTTGACTCATCCCACCCCCTGACACTATGTCAGCCCCTTAGCATAGTACAACTGCCGTACTGACACCGACTTACACGTAATTACTGCCATTACGGCAGTTTTTTGGGTTTGGCACGATTTTCCAAGTGGTTCGTCGAAAGCGATGTTCCACCAATGGCCATTGGGAGACAAAACAGATGTCAATCCTCATCACCACAAGGAGACCAGTCATGTCCCTCATCAAAGTTGATCCATTTCGCGGTATCGATACCGTGTTCCGTCGCATGAACGAAGTATTCGATGGTTTTCAAGACGGCGGCGTTCGTTTCGAAATCGGAGAGTTCACACCTCGCGTTGATATCTGCGACGAAGCAGAAGCTGTAACGTTCCATGCAGAACTACCAGGTCTGGAGAAGAACGATGTGAAGATCACTGTTACAGACAACAGTGTCCTTACGATCCGCGGCGAGAAGAAGCGCGAATCAAAGATGGAAGAAAAGAACTTCACACGCATTGAGCGCAACTATGGTTCGTTCTCGCGTTCGTTCTCGCTTCCGAAGGACCTTAAGACAGAAGCAATCAGGGCAAACTTCAAGGACGGCGTGCTATCGGTTTCGATTCCAAAGAAGGAACCAGCAGCACACAAAGAACTTGATGTTCGCATTTCGTAAGCAAGCAGTATAACTCACTTTTCTAGGTTGAAGGAAACCCAATGGGTAAGATTATCGGAATTGACCTCGGCACCACGAACTCATGTGTAGCCGTGATGGAAGGAACAACACCAGTTGTTATCGCCAACGCCGAGGGCATGCGCACAACACCATCTGTTGTTGCATTCACAAAGAGCGGAGAACGCCTTGTTGGTCAAGCAGCAAAGCGTCAGGCAGTTACAAACCCAACGAATACGATCTACTCGATCAAGCGTTTCATGGGACGTCAGATGGCCGAGGTATCAGACGAAGCCAAGAGCGTACCGTATGCCGTTGTCGCTGGCGACAACAACACGGCGCGCGTAGATATCGATGGACGTTTGTACTCGCCCCCTGAAATCTCTGCGATGACGCTTCAGAAAATGAAGCAGACAGCAGAAGATTACTTGGGCGAGAAGATCACCGAAGCCGTGATCACTGTTCCCGCATACTTCAACGATGCACAACGTCAGGCAACAAAAGACGCAGGCGAGATCGCCGGTCTTACAGTGCGCCGTATCATCAACGAGCCAACAGCTGCAGCACTTGCCTACGGACTCGATAAAAAGGGTCAGAACCAAACCGTAGCGGTCTACGACTTGGGCGGTGGTACGTTCGATATCTCCATCCTAGAAATCGGCGATGGTGTGTTCGAAGTAAAGTCTACCAACGGAGACACACACCTTGGTGGCGACAACTTTGACCAACGTCTCATCGACTTCCTTGCCGATGAATTCAACAAGCAAGAGAGCATTGATCTGCGCAAGGACCCAATGGCGCTTCAGCGTTTGCGCGAAGCTGCTGAGAAGGCAAAGATCGAGCTGTCACAAATGCTCCAGACCGACGTGAACCTGCCGTTCATCACGGCAACTGCAGATGGTCCGAAGCACTTGAACGTGAACATCACACGCGCTCGTTTTGAGCAGCTCTGCACAGACCTGTTCGATAGATCACTTAAGCCTTGCGAAGCAGCACTGCGTGATGCAAAGATGACGCCTTCGCAGATCGATGATGTGATCTTGGTAGGGGGCTCTACACGCATCCCGAAGATCCAGGAGCTCGTCAAGAACTTCTTCGGCAAGGAACCTTCAAAGGGCGTAAACCCAGATGAAGTAGTTGCCGTTGGTGCTGCAATTCAAGGCGGCGTGCTTTCGGGTGATGTGAAAGACGTGCTTCTTCTCGATGTAACTCCACTCTCGCTCGGCATTGAGACGATGGGCGGCGTTATGACGCCGATGATTCCGTCCAACACAACGATCCCGCACCGCAAGACAGAAACCTTCTCGACTGCGTCGGATAGTCAGCCATCTGTTGAGATCCACATCCTTCAGGGTGAGCGTTCGATGGCGGCAGACAACAAGACGCTTGGCAAGTTCCACCTGGACGGCATCCCACCAGCACCGCGTGGCGTGCCACAGATCGAAGTGACGTTCGACATCGATGCCAACGGTATCCTTAGCGTTATGGCCAAGGATAAGGCAACGAACAAGGAACAGAACATTCGTATCACAGGCTCGAGCGGACTCGACAAGAACGAAGTTGAGAAGATGAAGCGCGATGCTCAAGATCACGCTGCCGAAGACAAGAAACGCAAGGAAGAGATCGAATTGCGTAACCAGGCAGATCAGCTTGTGTACAGCACCGAAAAGCAACTCAAAGAGTTCGATGAGAAGCTCGATGCTGACACAAAGGATCGCATCTCAAAGGCGAAGGACCGTCTGGCCGATGCAGCAAAGAACAACGCGTCGGATATCCGCCCAGCAATGGATGCGCTTAACCAACTATGGAGCGAAGCCTCGACAAAGATGTATGAGGCAGCCTCTGCAGCCCAGCCACAGCAGGCAGCAGACGAAGCAGCTCCCGGAGCTGGCGCAGATGGCAACAAGGTTGAAGACGCAGACTTCACGGTCGTCGACGAAAAGTAATATCTCAAGGGCTCCTATGTCAGCCCTCGATGTCAAGGCCCGCACCGTATCACCACCGGTGCGGGCTTTTTGTTTGTGGTTAAATTTCGGACATGATGAAACGACTTCTCCCCCTCGCCGTTGGTCTAGCTGCAGCACTAACGCTTGCAGCTCAAGAAAACATTCATGAACGCCACATGGAACGGGCCCATCCAACGCCAGTGATCTCCAATGAGCCCCCTGCGTTGATGGTTCCCTTTGTTCAGGAATCAGTGCTTCCAACATTGTTCCTGAACACGAGCATGATCGTAGCTACAGAGACCGATCAGCTGCCTGCACAAAATGAATCATCTATTGCCGTGAACCCAAAGAACCCGAAGAACTTGATTGGCTCTGCGGTTGACTATCGCGGCGGATCGTCGACGTGGGCATACTATTCAACAGATGCAGGACGGACCTGGACAAACATCACGCTAGGGACGGCACGTCAGGGGTGGACGTCTTCCAATGACCCATCTGTGTGCTTTGATCACAACGGTAAAGGCTATCTGATGTATGGCGGTTTTCGCCGCACTGGCAATGCACAGTTTGGTGAGAACGGCGTATTCGTAAGCTCTACAACAGATGGCGGTGTAACATGGGGCATGAAGCACACAGCTGTGATCATTCACACTGGTCCACAGACAGCTGATTCATCCTTCGAAGACAAGTACTACATCCATGTCGACACAGCATCTACTTCTCCACACCGAGGCACCCTGTACACGCCATGGAAACGGGTGATCAACCGCGACTCCTCAACACAGATTGTATTCTCCAAGAGCACTGATGAGGGGGCTACATGGTCCGTTCCTGTGCCAGTAAGCGACAGGTTCCCGGGCACAAGCGAAGCGACGACTTTTGGACAGAGCTTTCCTCTGGTTCGTACCGGACCAGACGGATCGATCCATGTGGTCTGGAATAGTGGAACAGAAAATTCTCTTCGCTATGCCCGCTCAACAGACGGTGGCAGCACGTTCTCTGCGCCTCGCATCATCCACACATACAACCCTTTCGGCATCAAGAGTACGATCAACGGCCAGTCCAACTCCCGCGTGAAGAAGGTAGTCCGCGCTGAATGTTATCCGAGTCTAACGATTGACAACACCCGTGGCAGCCGGAATGGCTGGATGTATCTCACGTGGGCTGCAGACAATTATCCCAACGTGTACTTCTCGCGCTCAACAGATAATGGGGCAACATGGAGTCCAGCTCGCATTGTTCATTCCGATACAACCAACGATCAGTTTTGGTCATGGATCGCGCTTGACCCAACAAGCGGCGAGGTAGCGGTAATGTATAGTGACAGCCGCGACGACAGCGCAAACATCGACGTACGCACATACGTGAGCTGGTCTCCAGATGGTGGTACAACATGGGTAGACCGACGTGTAGGCGATGGTAATAGCGATCTGCGTAACAATCCATTCACAGGAAACACATTTGCCGGTGACTACTCTGGCTGCGACTTCTATAACGGCATGATCTATCCATCGTGGGTAGACATGCGCAATGCCATAGTGAACAAGGCCGACAATGACGTCTACACGGCCATTGTGAATTCGCGTGCGCCTTCATCGCCAACTGGCTTTACCGCATCAACTATCCCAACAGCACCAACAACCATTGCACTCAAATGGGACCGTGTAACTACCAAGGCATTCGGTCAGCCATTATCTGCATCGGCCTTCCGCTACCATCTCTATCGTGATGGTGCCATGATAACCACTCTTGATGCCGACATTACAAACCACACAGATACTGGACTCACCAGGTACAAGCGTTACGAGTATGCCCTTGTGGCCGTATCAACAGATGCGAAGGATTCCAGCGCTACGCAGTTCGCATCTGCATATGCAGGGGGCTCAAGAGAACCAGCGCCACCAGTTGTGATATCTGCGCTTGGTAATGAAGATCCGGCAACGATCAACGTACGCTTCGCAAATCCGACGCTCAGACTCGATTCTGTGAATGCACTCATCAATTTTGCCGCTCTTCGCTTTGCAGCCAGCGAGATCATCACGGAAAAAAAATACTCGACAAGCGATACAGGCAAGATCGTAACCGAGTCTCTTCAAGTGCCATCGCAAGGCTGGTACGGCGTTTCTGCAACAGCTGTTGATCAGGATGATAACATCAGTCCATCAAGTGATACGGTCATAACATATGCTGGCCCCCTCACAACGTCAAGTGTCAGCTTTACCGAAGAGCCTCGGTATCATGTGATACTGGGACCATGGGCGCGCACAACAGCGTTCTATCGCACGGCACCAGCGTCCTACGCCTACGCACCAACATCGCTGTATCAACCGAACCGACGTGATACATGTGTACTATATCCCTTTCGCAACGCAAATGCAGCGGGCATGACGCTGCGACTTCAGATGGACGTTGCAGCGTTCGTTGATGCATCGGACACCATGTTTCTTGAATCTGCCAGCAGCCTAGCTGGCCCTTGGACGCAACGTGCTTGGTGGAACGCAGGCAAAGATGCGCGCTGGGCAGATACAACAAAGGGAGACGATGCCTGGAGGCGAGCGGTGGTCGAGTTCAAGGGATATGAAGGCGACACGATCTATACGCGCCTTCGCTTTCGCAGCAATGCGTCACGTCAGTCCGATGGATTCTACATCGATGACATAATGTGGGGTGTGGTATCAAGCGTGCCAGAGTCAGATCAAGCATTCACCGTCAGCATTTCACCAAATCCTGCTGACGCTCATATCAATCTCACGTTGTCAACCGATCAGCCTGTTCAGAATCTGGTGATGTATGATGCATCAGGCAGACTGCATTCTATCGTGTATAAGCAGAATGGACATAACGTGACCATCGAGTCGCAAGCATTAGCCACGGGGTTCTATGTCATTTCCGGCAGTGTTGAGGGAGTGCTGCTATACGCACCGGTAATGATCCGTCACTAACGGTCTTCAGGCATCAGCATTTGCCGTCAGGCAGAATTCAATCGCTGTACCCTTGCCCTGTTCAGAGCGGACATGGGGCTCTGAATGATGTGCTTCGAGAATGTGCTTTACGATAGCCAAACCAAGGCCTGTACCACCAACTGCTCGTGAACGATCTTTATCCACGCGATAGAAGCGCTCAAAAATTCGCGCAAGGTGTTCCTGAGGGATGCCGATCCCCGTATCACTGATGGTGATGCACACACCCTTGCTCACAGGCCTTGTGGCAATCCTTACAGTACCGCCCTCTACATTATACTTGATTGCATTATCAATCAGATTCGTCAGCACCTGTGTTAGACGTTCTTTGTCTCCGTATACACTAGAGACTGTGCAAAGTTCTAACTCAACGCGTACGCTGCGCTGTTCAGCGCGTATCTGCATTGTCTGGACGAGTTCGTTAATCAGCTCGTTCATGTCGAAATAGCGGAACGAGAACTTTAACTCCCCGCTTTCGATACGTGAGATATCGATGAGATCGTTGAGCAGCGCGTTCAAACGCAACGCATTGAGGTATGCCTTTTCTAGAAACACCATCGACACGTTGGGGTCGTCTACGGCGCCATCGAGCAGCGTTTCGAGATATCCCTGCACGCTAAAGATCGGTGTACGGAGTTCGTGAGACACGTTCGCGATAAACTCAGAGCGCACGCGCTCGAGGCGACGCATTTCTTCGATATCCTTGGAGGCACGGTCTGCTAGCCTGTTGATTTCTACGGCTATCCGCTTAACATCCTCATGAGCTTCGGACATTGACTCAATGCGCGCACCTGTGGCTCCATCGGCGATAGCCGACGTAACTTCTGCAATGCGTGCTGCGGGAACGCGCACCTGCGTTCTGGATCGCATAGTAAACCAGAGACCAGCGCCCGCACAACCCAGCGCTATTCCTGTCCCAATCAACAACAGCTCTTCGGCCATGAACAAAGTTAGACCTGTTCCGTGAAACGGTAGCCAACACCCTTCACAGTTTCAATCCAACTGCCATATGGGCCGAGTTTCTCACGGATCTTACTCACGTGAACGTCGACCGTTCTGTCGATAACGTAGACACTCTCGCCCCATATTCTCCGCAAAAGCGACTCTCTGGAGAATACCTTACCCCGGTTGGAGGCGAGGAAGGCCAGCAACTCGAACTCCTTCTTAGGAAAGAAGATCTCTTTGCCGTCGACGCGGACCGTGTAGTTCTGTCGATTGACTTCGACGTTGCCTACACGAAGCAGTTCAGGAGCTGCGATCATTTCGGTTTTTACCGTCTCGCTTCCGCGCCGGAGCATTGTTTTTACTCGCGCTAGGAGCACTCGGGGCGAAATCGGTTTTTGCAGGTAATCATCTGCGCCCAACTCAAGGCCCAGAATCTGATCGATCTCACCAGATTTTGCCGTAAGGAACATGATGGCCGTTGAAGAGAACGACGCGTCTTGACGCAGAGCACGGCAGACTTCAAAACCGTCCTTGCCGGGCATCATAATATCCAGAATGATCAGGTCAGGACGACTTGTCTTTGCTGTTTCAAGTCCCTGAACTCCATCTGCGGCAGTAAATACCTTAAAGCCCTCTTTTGAGAGGTTGTACGAGATCAGATCCAGAATGTCCTGCTCGTCGTCCACTACCAGGATTTTCTTTTCCATACTGCCATGCTGTTGGTGAGTTTTCGACCGTTCGAAATTACAGTTTCTCCGCCGGCGTCGACGTTAAAATCAGGTAATGTTCACGGTAGCGTAAGGGGCTTGTTTTTGACTATTTTGTTGCCATCTCTGTCATGGTCTGCCATCAACGATACTCCTTCGTTGCATACGTGCATGTTGCGCATGTTGTCATATGCGCAACTGTTATTGGTTTGTGCATGCTTATGCCACATGGCCACGTCGCTGCCCAGCCCTCAGCTGTAAGAAACTGGTACTTTGGCCAGTATGCTGGACTCACCTTTGCGAACGGTAAAGCAGAGCCAATAGACGATGGTCGCCTATCTACAAGCGAGGGGTGTGCGTCAATATCTGATCCGGCAACTGGTGAACTGCTCTTTTACACAGACGGCGTTACCGTCTGGAATCGGCTGCATGACGTAATGCCCAATGGTCGTGGGTTGTTTGGAGACCCGTCAACAAGCCAGAGTGCCCTTATCGTGCCGGCACCCGGCCGGCCAGACCTCTATTATATTTTCAATGCAGCACCTGTTACAGCAGCCAATGCAAGCTCACGATGCCTCTGCCTCTACTACAGCATCGTTGATATGCGACAAGATGATGGCTTTGGCGACATCTCAACAAAAAACGAACTCCTGCTTAGTGATGTAACGGAACATCTGACAGCTGGCGCAGACTGCCGTGGCGATGGATGGTGGATTATTACTCGCAGCAGGCTCTCAAGACATTTCTACAGCATTCATCTTACTCGCGACGAGCTTCGTTCACTGCCGGTTGTTTCGGATGTAGGCAACCCACTGCTAGCGGTTAGAGATGCCGGCCAGATGCATGTATCTCCAGACAACCGCAAGTTGGTTCTCACGTCTATTGCTGGCCATACGCAGTTGTTTGATTTTGATGGCCAAACAGGCAAGGTATCCAACGCAACAACGGTAATGCAGTCACCAAATGGTATGGCACATTACGGTGCGGCATTTTCTCTCGACGGAAGAATGCTCTATGTAGCCACATCACCGGAGTCGTCTTCATCCTCAGCACGCATCTATCAGTTCGACATCACTAAACCAACAAACGAACAGATTGCATCCTCTGCATTCTTCCTAGGCGAAGTAGCTGGTATCAACAGTTGGATAGCCATGCAGCTTGGTCCAGACGGTAGGATCTATGTTGGCAGGCCTGGCGAGCCCTCGCTGAGCGTGATCAATGCACCACAGAACTATGGACTAGCAGCGCAGTATGCCGACAACTCCCTTCGGTTGTCTGGCGTAATGAGATTAGGTCTTCCCAATATCATCGGACCAATGCTCATTGAACCTTCACAGCGGTCCGTCCAGTGCGCACTTCCGAATGCAAATTTTGAGCAGCCCAGAGTGGTCTGTGCGGGTTCATGCACGAGCTTTCAGGACCTGAGCACCGGATCAATCGAATCGTGGATGTGGAGTTTCGAAGGGGGCGTGCCTTCGCTTTCTACAGAGCGAAACCCGTCACGGATATGCTATTCGAAACCGGGCACCTATACAATCCAGCTTGTTACATCGAACTTGTACGGTGCAGATACCGTAGCAACAACAATTCGGGTTGAGGCTGCACCAACTCTGATGCTAGACTCTACAATTACTGTATGCCCGGGTGTACCGTTTCAATTGAAGGCGCAAGGCGCGCAGTCCTATGAATGGTTCCCAGCTCAGCCCCTTTCAAATCCACGTATAGCTGCACCAAGCGCAACGATATCTGCCACAACACGCTTCACCGTGATCGGCGCTTCGGCAAATGGATGTACCGATACCGCTACTATCCTGGTACGCGTGCCATCGATGTCTGCCACTGGTGATGCTACGATATGTGCTGGAGCAACCGCACAGTTGCGTGCACAGGGCGCAAGTTCGTATGCATGGAGTCCAACTACAGGACTCGATGATCCAACGTCACAAAACCCAACAGCACGTCCATCTGCAACAACTAAGTACACGGTCCGATTAACATCTGGATCGTGCGCAGTGGTAGACACGGTTGTTGTAACCGTACTAGACTCCTTTGCAGTAGACATTGCCCGTCCGCAGTTGCTGTGCTCGTCCGACACAGTAACTCTCTCAGCATCTGCTGGCACAATTCACGAGTGGAGCGGAAGTGGCGTACTTGACAGATATTCACCAAAGACCAGAGTAGTGCTCGGGATGGAACCGGTTGATATCATTCTACTGGCCAAGAGTGGAGACTGTGTGGCCTACGATACAGTTCGCCTTGAACCACGACTGTCTCCAACGATAACTGCAGGGCCCGACCAGCGCATTTGCCAAGGTGAGGTCGTTTCGCTATCAGCAACAACGTCTGCATCGCGAGTGCAGTGGCTTTCCGCATCGGGAGTTGTACTCGACTCTGGCACATCAGTAGCGGCATCACCAAAGATCACGACGTCGTACATCGCAGCTGCGATCAGTGATTCGGGATGCGTCACCTTCGACACCGTTGTCGTCTTTGTTATTCGCACGCCCCTTATCAATGCCGGCGCAGACATTTCGCTATGCCAAGGGGCTAGCAAGCGATTGCTAAGCGACGGTGATGCAGAGACGATCTCATGGTATCCGGCCGACGGATTAGACAACCCCACGGCAGTATCGCCCGTTGCGAGTCCGGCGGTGACAACCACCTATGTGATGCGCGCACAAATCGGAGACTGTATTACAGAAGATACCGTTACGGTCTATGTGTCACGCCTCAATCTTCGCACGTCTGAGTCATCCGCGATCTGTCGAGGAGATGTCACACAGATAAAGTCATTTGGGGCTATCACATATCGATGGACGCCAAGCGCTGGTCTCAGTGATTCAACTTCTCCATCGCCCTATGCACGCCCGGACACAACCACCACATATTACGTTGTTGGATTCGACGCTTTAGGTTGTGTTCAAACAGCGTCGGTAACGATCACGGTTAGAGATACCGTACCCATCAAGCTCATAGCTGGCAGCGTCACTGCATCTGCAGGCGAAGACAGCATCGGCATACCAGTCTACATCGAAGTCCCGCCAGATGCGTTGCCGCTTCATGTCGATGATTTCAGGGCTACCCTTGTGCACGATGCAACTGCGTTTTTCCCTTCAATGATCAGTCGCGGCTCCATCCGAACGTCCATGCGCGGCACAGATAGGCTTTCCCACATCCGCATTGAGAACATGGACGTCATCTCTTCTCGACAAAAGATCACGGAGGTGCAGGGTCTGGTGCTTGCAGGACGTACAATCAACACGCCTACAACATGGGAGAATGTAGAGTGGTTTGCAGATCATTGTCCAAACATGACCACCAAACCAGGCGTGCTGTTCATTACCGGATGCAATCTCCTTGGCCGCCTATTGCGTAGCCTATCAAAGCCAGTTGTACGAGTTATCCCTCATCCTCGTGATAAAACGATTGAACTAATTGTAGATGCCGGCATGCCAGGCGAGCATGACCTTCGGGTTGTTGGGCTCGACGGTTCCACTTTATGGCATCATCGATTTGAGAACATATCGACAGAGCCCATCCAGCATCGCTTCACGGTTGACATGACCAATGTAGGCCAAGGTGTCTATGCAGTTACTGCCTCCACGGTAGATGAGGCGCAATCATTCCCTGTAGTTTGGTTGCCATAACTCCCTACGTGCGCCGTAGTTTTGCGCATGCATTTTCACCACACAGTGCTGTTCATCTTGGCAGTACTCTATGCGCTGCCAGCGCTTGCACGCCCAGTGCCAGTAGACACAGCACATGCGCGGCATAGCACAGACAGCCTGCGAACCATTCAAGCCAATCAGTTAGTTATCACCGGTACTCGCAATGAGGTACGGCTCAAAGACTCCCCGGTTCGTGTAGAGGTTGTCAGCAAAGACCGCATCGCCAACACCGCAATGACTGACCTCGGTGACGTACTCAAGGAGCAGACCGGACTTATGCTCACGGGAACGGTACGCAACGGAATCCAGATGAACGGACTTGGACCCGACTACACGCTGATCCTGATCGATGGCCAGCCAGTCATCGGCCGTGTTGCAGGCGTGCTGGACCTTACACGACTATCCGTGGGCAACGTAGAGCGGATTGAAGTTGTCAAAGGCCCGATGAGCAGCATGTACGGCAGCGAAGCACTCGGCGGCGTGGTGAACATCATTACGAAACGTCCGGATGACGGCCTGCATGGAAATGCGCTGATGCAGCTCATCAGCAGGGGTCCAACGGAGCTGCGTGCAGAAGCAGGCTACGGGTCTGACAGTCTAGAGATTTCTGGATTCGTGAACTACAAGCAGCAAGCCCCCTTTTCGTTGTCCCTGGACAACAGGACGATCCCGTATGCTGGCTTTGAGGATGGAACCGCACAAGCGAAGCTGTTGTGGAAGTTTCACCGTGGTTGGAAGCTTACTTCGTGGGTTCGTGGATTTCAGTCAGAGTCGATCGGCACCTTTATTGAGAGCGTAGCTGGACAAATCGCTCAAAATTCCGGGAGTGTTCAACAGTCTGATGTATCAAGCACAACAAGCCTTGAATATGCACTGGGCAGAGCACGCCTAAACCTAACGGCCTATGGCTCGGTCTATAATGAACGTTACAATTTTGATACAGTGCAGGGAAATGCTGGATCAGTCGATGACCTTCGCCGACGCATCGGACGACTCTATGCGCAGTATGACGTCTCGTTTAACGTGCATAATCGACTCATGCTAGGGGGCGAGTTTTTATACGACGACATAGCAGGATCGCGGTACACCGATTCAGCCGGGTCAACACCTCTCTATCGCACTGGTGTTGCATTCGCTCAATGGGAAGGGCTCCCCACGACATGGATTTCCTACGTACTCAGTTGCCGGCTCGATGACAACTCTGTCTTTGGCAGCGCTTTAAGTCCACGACTTTCAATCCTATGGAAACCCGACAACCATGTTCGCACCTCAGCAAGCATTGGGTCGGGCTTTAAGGCACCAGATTTTCGACAATTGTTTGTAACGTTCTCTAACCGCCTTGCAGGTGCTGGATATGATCTGCTTGGCGCACAACGGCTCGGTAACACGCTCGTTCCCGAGCGAAGTTTATCGTATGACGCCAGCCTTCGATACGAAGACGGCCACAGACAACTTTCGTCTTCTACATCACTTCTCTACAACGCAGAAGTTAGAGCATTTCGTAACGATCTCAGGAACCTGATCGAATTCTACTACGTAACCTCTTTAAACGGACGCGACGTCTATTCGTACCGGAATGTAGCAGAAGCATACACACAGGGAGTAGAAGCAAATCTTACGCTCGCATTGGCGCATGATCCCACCGGCCTCTATACGATTGCAGGGGGCTACCAGTATCTTGATGCGGCAGATGTTCAGGTTTTACGAGCAATCGATAATGGCACAGCAGGGTACATTGACAAGCCCCTTACTCGCACTGAATACAAGGGATTATGGGGCCGATCGCGTCACAGTGGCACATTACGTCTTCAGTACGACACTCCAGACAAACGTTCAAACATCAACGTCCGGCTTCAGTTCGTTGGACGCTTTGGAGATGAAGCACTCGATAAAAACGGATTCGTGATCTCCGAGCCTCCACGAAAGGTCTTAGACCGCATAGATGAGTTTGTGCCAGGGTATACGGTTGTGAATTTCTCATACACAACCACGGTTGACGTCAGCGGACAGGATGTACGAATCGGCGCAGGCATCCAAAACGCTCTTGATGTCTCATCACCAACACGCATCCCTGGATTGGTGGGACGTCAGTTCTACGTACAGACATCTATCAGATTCTAAACTGGTTTAAAACCTTCAAATGCCTGCAGGCATCCATTGCAGTAATGCAGGGACCTACAGAGTGTTGGTCCAAAAGGGCTTTTCAGTGTGGTATTGCGCGAACCGCAATACGGACATGCAATGTTATTCAAGACCTCTAATTCCAGAGCTAGAGTATCATACGGCTCCGGTGGGGCTAATCCGTGTTTGAGCAATGCGGCTCGCCCCTTTTCCGTGACGAGATTCGTGGACCACGGTACATCGAAGTTGACGTCGACCTGAACGTGTTCAACACCCATACCTTTGACCGCCTGAAACACGTCATTCTTCATGACGTCTATCGCTGGACAGCCAACAAAGGTTGGCGTCATCGCAACCCGCACACTATTGTCATCTATCACAACAACGTCTGTGATGATGCCCATGTCTACAACCGAGATCGTAGGTATCTCAGGGTCGCACACGGCCTCTAAGGCAAGCAGAACATCGTTCTTTGTCATCTCACCACTCTGCCGACGGATCAATGCGATACACCTCCGTCATCTCCGTTAGTAGTGGCTGCAGATGCTCTGTGTGATAACCTTTTCGTCCACCATACACAGGCTCTGCCTGATCTGGAATGTGGAGCGCTGCTTCGGTAAGTGTTGGCGTGATAAACGACAACCACTGCTGGTAGATCTCTTGTTCTCCAACGAACACACCATCAGCGATCAGTGAAGCATCTGCCTCAGATGGCTCAAACATACCTAGGGCGTATGGCCACGCTTCTCGAAGTGCAGTCTGCATTCGTGCGTGGGATTCTTCGGACCCCTGTGAACCGAGCTGCTTCACCCATGTTTGCGCATGGTAGAGATGATACTTTAGTTCGCCGCGAATCTTGAACGCAAGCTTCGACAGCGGTTCAAAACTGCTCTGTGTTAGCGCCGTCCACCGAACGTATTCCGCCGCATCAAACAGGTAGTGTCGCATCAGAGAAAAATCATACTCTCCATTCGGCAGCTCAACGAACTGACAACACTTCATTGCTGATTCATTGCGCATAAAGGCAAGCGTGTCGGGATCGGCCTCGTCCAAATGTTCATGCATGATTGCATACAGTGCTTGAGCATGCCCAAGCTTATCTTGGGCGATAGACGAAAACGCAATGTCTTCCTCAAGGAGCGGCCCAAGCCCCGTCCATTCTGAGTGGCGGTGCGCAAGGATGAGCTCGTCGTCAGCCATGCGAAAGAGCAGGTCCTTTACTGCGGGTGCATTCATGAGCTCTGCCCTTCTTTCTGCTGTTTCTTAAATGCCTCTACCTTGTTGCGGACCATGTACGCACCGACATCGCGGTAGGTCTTTTCTGGAGTAGTGGCAAACACATCTGCGTCTGCAGTTGCCATTGCAATGATATCTCGGGTATTCACAACCCATAGATTCACTGTCTGCCCCCTGCGCGCATACTGTTCCTTTGCCAAGAGGAGCGCCATATCTGCATTCGGTGCATGTACGATGCCGACATGCACATGATGCGCTCCAGACTTAGCTTGATGAAACACCTCGTAGGTTTGAAACTGATCAAGCTCGACTTTCGGTTCGAGTTCAGGTGCAGATTCAGCATCTATATTCATCCGCGTAACACGCGGATCAAGTGAAATCATACGTGCCATATCATGCAAACTACGAAGTTATTGGACCACAATGACAGGATAGGATGCTAGGAGCCCATTACCATCCTCTACAGCCAAGAAGTACAAACTCGTTTCTAGCCCAACGATGTTCATCCGTAACGGTGTCTCGCTAAACGCAACTCTCTCAGTTGTATTCAACACCACTTGACCATGAATGTTTCGAAGCGTTAACCGGAGATCGGCCTCTTGGCCCGCCGGTGGTGTAACAACGATCGACAAGGTCTTCTGCGCAGGCACAGGGAATGGGGCGCGCAATCTCCATGCTCCTCCAGCACGGAAGATCGTTGTATGCACTTCGACGTCACACCTTGAAGTGCCGGTCAGCTTGATAGAGTTACCCGTCGTTACGAACGGGATTGTTACCATCGAACATGTGTCCTGCAGCGCAAGGGTGTCTTTAACGAGGCCAACATCTTGGGCCGAGGCACACACACGAATAGTGCTCGCAGCTAGAGGCGGAATAATCACTGGAAACTGCGCACGTGGAACTGAGAAATAGACGTTGCCGATGAAGTGCGCCTTAGAGATGATGAGGTTTTCAAACGTAGACCTGTTACGAATTGTTACATCGCGACAGGCGAGTGAGCCTACGTCATGATCCTCAATGACGTACTCATTCGTAGTCCCCGCATCAAAGACAAACTCCGCTTTATTTCGAGTGTTGAGCACAGTAACCTCAACAGTGTCTGCTGATCCTGCGCAACCATTACTATCAAGAACATCAACTGTGTACAACCCGCTGGTAGCCACGCGAATGACAGATGATGTTGCACCATTTGACCATCGATACTGGCTGTATGCTCTTGACGTTCCCAAACTGACTGTGTCATCCAAACACATCACAAGATTGCGACTCGCCGTTATTACTGGACTCGGGTTTGGATTGACCTTAATCGTAACTGCGGATGTGGTCCTTGTACAGCCAGCGCTATCTACAATCGTGCAGGTGTAAGGTCCGCCTCCCGAAACAACAATTGAACGCGCCGTGTCGCCTGTGCTCCATTGAAGCTGACGTATCGGGCCTGCAACAGAAAGTGTGACGGTATCGCCCTCGCAAATCGCATTCTTTGATGCCAAAATGGAGGGGGCAAACGTACTCTTGGCAGCGATACGTATTGTATCTGCAACGAACACACACGTTAGAGAGTCGTATGCACGTACAATGTATGTTCCTGTATCGCGGAGAACACGGCTAGTTGCTATGAGGTTATCATTCCAGCGGTAGTTTCCAAATGGGCCCCTTGCTTCCACAAGGAGCGAGTCATTTGGACACAGATAAACAACCGAATCTGGAGGACTTATCACAATAGATGAGCTGCTGGATGAAAAGTTAGACTTGTATATCCCTTCGCCTACGGCCCACCCAAGCGTGTCGTTGACAAAGTAGATGTCATCGATGTTGCCACGAATACCACAGTTCCGAAGGGTCCATGAATCTCCTGAATCGTCCGTATACAACACTGTTCTATCATCCCCTACGCCCCAACCAACTCGCTCCGACAATAGAAAGCACCCAAACATATTCTTGCGAGTTTGAAACTCCTTCCAAGACACGCCTCCATCGCGACTAAAGCGCAGCGAACCCGCATTACGAGTTTGACCATCACAGTCTTGCCCAGACGTAGGCAATAGAATAGATCGCCCAAAAACCGAAATCTCCTCTGTCCAGTAACGTGGGCCTGTGTTGGAAAACTTGTACCAGGTTCTTCCAAAGTCCATCGTCTTCCACAGCACACCGCTGCTTACTGCCCAGCCTGAGCCATCATTGTACAGATAGCCGTCGCTGAGGCCGCTATTTGGTTCGTTTCCATAGAAAACAGTCCAGCTGCGTCCGCCATCAGACGTACGATAAAACGCCTGTGTACCATTGATACAGCCTCCGACAAAGTAGATTCCAATGCGGTCATTTAACCAATAGGATCCCCATCCTTTGTCTTGTACCATAGGAAAGGGCGTGATGTCTATCCAACTCGCACCACCGTCATCTGAACGGAACACACCCCCCTGACCCGAAACGAAGCCAGTGCGTTCATTGACAAACTGGACGTACTCGAGAAATGCACCCGGGATTGTAAATCCCTGCCAAGTCTTGCCCCCATCGTTGGTTCGCACGATGTGCCCCTCCATGCTACACGCCCAGCCCAAATTCGGATTGGATGGCAGAAAAAACACATCGAGATAGTATCCGCTGGAGAACGGCTGCGGTAATCGCACCTCTAACCATTGAGCACCGGATACCGAAGCCGACATCACCAAAAGAATGAGCGCTAAAAGGGTTTTATGTAGGGTGTGAGCCATGTGGTACGTCTGACGATTCGGCCTAGCATTTCATTGTTGCACAAAATAAAAAAGGGGACGCACCGAAGTGCGCCCCCTTGTCCGGAAACCCGGAATAACATGCTTACTGACGAACTACGCTAACAACCCATGTGTTGCTGCCAGATGTTACGGCAACATTGTACACACCAGAAGCGAGATTTGTCATGTCGATCGATGTACCGAAGGCTGCACCTGATGCAACTTCGTTAACCGAAAGAACGCGCTCACCCAGAGCATTTGTGATGTCAACACGCACTGTACCTGTGAGAGCAAGTGTCGTTGAGATGGTTGCACGGCCGCTTGTTGGGTTTGGATAGACAGCCATTACTGTTTCGCCAGCAACAACGTCTTCGTTTACACCAGTGAACACAACTTCGAATTCATCTGAAGTTGATGAGCAACCAGGAACCTTTACAGTAGCTGTGTATACGCCTGGCATTGAAACCCTGTACTGATTCTGATCAGCACCAACGATCTCAGTACCATTGCGGCTCCATGACCATCCGTCAACATTCGTAGCTGTTGTCTTGGCAGTTAGAACATCACCTTCGCGTGAAATCATTGGCTTGCCAGGTGTTTCATTCACAACAACCTTTACTACAGTCGAAGCGACTGGGCAGTTTGTTGCCTTGTCAATAACTGTGACGTAGTAGTCTCCTGGTTCTGCTACAGTAACTTCCTGACCATTTGATCCATTTGACCATACGTATGAGTTGAAGCCATCATTTGCAACAAGCTTAACAGAACCACCTGTGCAGAACGTTGTTGATCCAACTGCGGTAACTACTGGCTTAACAACTGGAGGAGTCTTGACGCCTACAATCGCTGAAACACCAGAGCAACCAAAGATGTCAACAACTTGACACGTTACCGTATCGGTAGCCTTGATAACAATCGTGCGATTTGTGCCGTATGAGTTACCAGCGGTAGAAGTCCATGCATATGATGCATAACCAGCTGGTGCCGTGATTACAACACTGTCGCCAGCGCAGAAGTTAACATTACCCGTAACTGTAAGTTCTGGGGTAGGAGCAGGATTTGCAGTAACATCAACTTCAGCTGATGTTCCTGTGCAGCCATTGTTGTCAGCAACTGTTACTGTGTAGTTACCAGACTTTGTAGCTGTGATTGATTGTGTAGTCTCACCTGTTGACCAGCGATAAGCATTGAAGCCAGTTGGTGCTGTAAGAACAACACTTCCACCATCACAGAACGTTGTTGGGCCACTAAGAGCAATAGTTGGCTGAGGACCTGTTAGTACATTCAGCGTAACGATGCTTGATGTGTCTGAGCAACCATTTGTGTTTGTAACGATGCACCAGTACTGTCCAGAAGTGCGAGCTACGATACAGCGTGCTGTTTCGCCTGTGTTCCATACGTACTTCGTGAAGCCGATAGGAGCGCAGATTGTGATATCGCCTGTTGGGCAGAAGGTTGTTGGGCCAGAAACGCTGAGTGTTGCGCTTGGAAGGGCATTTACTGTGATGCTCATCGCGTTGAGAACTGTGCAGCCAAAGCTGTTTGTCTCTGCAACTGTAAGTGTTGCCGAACCTGGAAGTGTCCATTCTACAGCAACATTTGGAGTGCCTTGACCAGCACGGATGAAATTACCACCTGTGATCGTCCAGTTGTATGAATTACCTGCAACGCCTACTGTGCTGTAGTTCTCAACTGTGTTCTGGCATGCTACTGCTGCACCAACTACCTTAGGATCTGGGAGTGGGTTTACAACAACGTTAAGCGTTCCGGTGCTTTCGCAGCCGAAGCTTGAAGTGTGCCTTAGGGAGATAGTTCCAGTTACCGGATTGCTACCTGAATTGCTCCACTGAACATTGATTGATGAGCCGTTCGACGCACCAATGATCGCACCACCAGTTACTGTCCATGCGTACGAAATAGTACCAGAGCTAGCTGTCTGCGTTGGGATGCTGCTTGTATACGTGATCGTATTGTTCGTAGCTGGACTGTCTGTAAGATCAGTTGCACAAACAGACGATGGCCCTGTGATAACTGGCGTAGGAGGAACTGGACGAACGTTGACCGATGTGGCCACTGCCGCATTACATGTGGCAGGCAGAACGTCAACTACGTTCTCTGTTACCTGCACAGATCCCGTGTTTGCGTTTGGCCAAATTGGCGCTGTCCATGTAACACGAACTGTGTTTGCTGCAACTTGTGTGGACGTACCACCTGTAACAACCCAGCTGTAAGAATTGCCTGTTACTAATGGTGTTGTGTAGTCATGTGTAAGATTTGAGCATGGGCTCGTGTTTCCAGTGATAACTGGGACAGGAGTGCTACGAATGTTGATGGAATCTACATCCGTTGTGATGCATGCTGATCCTGGGACAGACTCACGGCATGATACGGTACCAACACCAGCAGTTCCCCACTGAACAGTGATGGCGCTTGTGTTCTGACCAGAAAGAATCGAACCACCTGTTACAGTCCACTGGAACACGTTACCAGGTGTTGCACCTACTGTATACGTGTGTGTTGAGTTGGCACATACGATGCCAGGACGGCGTGTTGTTGGATTGCCATGTCCTGTTGTTGACTGTACGTTTGGCGTTGGAACCGGATTGACGATAACAGTTGCCGATGCTGTTGCGCTACATACGCCACCGATGGCTGTTTCCGTTACAGACACTGTTGCGTTTCCTGTTTGGATCCAACGAACATTGATGAAGTTCGATCCAGGAGGTGCACCACCAATGTTCACCCAGTTTGCAAGTGGTGTGATGCTCCACACGTAGTTGCTACCTGGAACAGCCGGTGTAGAATATGTGTGCTCAGTGTTGATGCACACAACGTTTGGTCCACCAACAGCAGGAGTTGGAGTGCGGCTCACAGCTACGTTAATCGTTGTGCCCGTTACTGTTCCAAAATTGTCGCGTGTGATTGTCAACGATTGGTTGCCTTGGTTCTGCCACTGCACAGTGATCGATGGCGTGCCATTTCCAGTAACGAAGAAGCCTCCAACTACTGTCCATGTGTACGATACACCACCGCCAACACCGAGATTTTCAGTGTTGTATGTGATCTGCTGACCTTCGCATGCCTGGTTGACATTGCCCGCTGGCGAAGCACGGTTGATCGACTGAGCTGTAGCAAATGACAGCGTGCCGATCGTGAACAGAAACGCCATCAAGACGAAACGTACCCACGGGGAACTATTTCGTTGTGAAGACGAGAACGCGGAATCGAATCGATTCATACGATCCTCCAAATGAAACGTTGAAATATTGTTATTCATGTTTTTCGTCGATTTCTAATCACTGCCGTACAAAGACACAGCAGCCCCAAGGGGCATTCTGCGCATACATGCGAAAATATGGCACCAAAGGCTATCTGCCAAACCTACATACTGAGAATTCGGCGGCTAGTACAATCCTAAGGCACGTACTTTTCAACATTGAATTGCCAATCAAGCAACGTGCCAAAAAATCACGATGCACCAGAAGTTCGCATTTGGGCTACGTACTTCCACAATTCTTCTACAAGTTCCTTGACACCAAGACCCGATACCGCCGAGATCACGGAGGCGTTATTACTGCCAGCGAAGGGGCTGTGTTCAATCTCGCCTATGAGATCCGGGCCCAGAATGTCGCCCTTGGTGATTCGCACAAGCCATGGTTTTTCAAGGAGATGCGGAGAATGCGACCCAAGCTCGGCCCGCAAGACATCGAGGTCGTGTTGCGGATCCAGAGACTGTGCATCAATCAAGAAGAGCAGCACGGCCGTCCGCTCAATGTGTCGTAGGAACTGAGTTCCCAGACCCTTGCCTTCATGAGCCCCTTCAATCAGTCCGGGTATGTCGGCTACCGTAAAACTACGGTACTCTCCAACACGAACCAGTCCAAGATTAGGCACAAGTGTTGTAAACGGGTAGTCGGCAATCTTTGGCTTGGCGGCTGAAATTGTGGAGATAAGTGTGCTCTTGCCCGCATTTGGAAAGCCGACAAGTCCAACATCGGCCAAAAGCTTTAACTCAAACTCGAGCGTGCATTCTTCACCCGGAGTGCCGGGATCTGCTTGCCGGGGAGCTTGGTTTACCGAGGTAACAAACTCAGAGTTGCCCCTTCCACCTCGTCCGCCACGTGCCACAACAAATTCTTCGGCATGCTCTGTGAGATCAGCGATTTGCTCCCCGGTGTCGCGGTCCCGCACAACGGTACCCACCGGGACAGATATCACGATATCATCTCCGCTTCGACCCGTGCAGTTGCTTTTACCTCCATGCGCACCATTATCGGCTGTATAGTGGCGTTTGTAGGTAAAATCCAACAGCGTACCAAGCTGGCGTTCTGCTCGAACAATCACATTGCCGCCATTACCTCCGTTGCCGCCGTCCGGCCCCCCTTTGGGAACGTACTTTTCTCTGCGAAATGAAATATGACCGGCACCACCATCTCCGGCCTTCACGTAAATCCAGGCCGTGTCGATGAAGTTCATGCAATACTCCTATGCAGCGCTTGTGCAAACTCCATCGCCACAGCGCTATCGGGATGAGTTCCGTTTTTAGCGAAAAATCTATCTACAACTCCGGCGGCTTCTTTCCAGGAAGGACAAAGCAATACCTCTCGAACGAGCTCATCATAGCGACCAGCATCGTTATCAAAGATCTTTCGCAATACCTTGCTTCGGGACTCTTCATCTAGAAGCGATGCAAGTTTTTCTCTGCGTCGTTGCAGCACATCGCCTTCATCCTGCTGCATAATGGGTTGTTCTACATGGATAGGCATGGTTGCCTGCGTAAAGACTTCCGCAGGGGACTCAGATGCAGCTTCGTCAATTGTTGCAATAACCGCATCAATAACATCCACGAACTTCTTGCGGGTAAGCGCTCGAAGTTCTTCACGATAGAGCATTCGCTCCAGTGCCTGAGAAAGCGGAACAGCACCCTTGTCATCAAGGAAAATGATCACGGCTTCTGTTGGAACTGTTTCAGGGGGCAACTCCGGATGTACATCAGCAAAGAACTGATACATCGGCTCCAATAACTGAACAAACTCTTCTTGCGACAAATCAAGAATGGCATCATTGTCGATTTTTTCAATGATGCGCTCAAACTCGATAACACTTAAGATTTCATTGGCCGATACATCGCCTCTGCCTTCGGCCCAAGAACGAATCCCACTGAGCAAATAGTCATGATCGCTGAGATAGCTCAACCGTAAAAGGATTTCGTAGAGAGGCTTTGTGGGTTCCCCACGAAATACGAACCATTTCAATGTGGTTCGTGGTCGGCATAAGAAGTTGAACCGTGTCTTGGTTGCGGCTTCGATCGTCGACAACAGCTCTTCGTGATCAAAACGAGCGCTCTGCAGATACAAGTCATCAAGCAAGGCTAGCGACTGCTGTATCTGGGGTACACTGATATCAAAACGTGGGTTCGAAGCCCGGATTGCACGCTCCTCATGGAGCCACCATTGGACTTCAGCACTGAAAAATGCCCTGTAGGCAGGATGGATTTCCTGATTGGCTAGAATAGCCGACAGGGACGTATACGGCTGACGCGTCTCGAGCTGCTGCTCAAGCTGCTTGCGAACCCGCTCTATTTCCTTCTCGAACATTCGTGCTGTCTATGCCTTTGGAATGGCCGCAAGATACAGACTTGCCGTTCAACGGAACAATTCGCTTATCACAACCGACAATCGTTCTGCACCACGAAGAACCCTCGAACTCACACTACTGTCAGGAGCTGCATAGACTGTCTCTAATCCCAATCTGCCCGCTTCCGTAAGTCGCTGGTCAAGATATGCAACCCGTCGAATCTCCCCAGTTAATCCTAGTTCGCCAACGAAGGCAACCTTCTGCGGTACGGCACGATCTACAACACTGCTAACAACTGCGACCGCAACTCCAAGATCAATAGCCGGATCCTGCACTGCTATCCCACCTGCTACGTTCACAAATACATCGCTCTGCCGCACCTGTATGCCCCCACGCTTTTCAAGTACAGCTAAAATCATCTGCAGTCTCTTCGCATCGTACCCAGTGCTTACTCTCTGCGGCTGACTATATCCGGTGGGAGAAACGAGTGCCTGAACTTCAAGAAGCAAGGGGCGTGTTCCTTCCATGACCGCGACTACTGCTGTACCCGATTCATGCATGCTTCGTTGAGAAAGAAGCACTTCGCTAGGATTTCGTACTTCATGGAGTCCGTCTGATCGCATATCGAATACACCAAGCTCATTCGTAGAACCATAGCGGTTCTTCAAGGCACGCAGTACTCTATACGAATACATTCCATCGCCCTCGAACTGTAGCACCGCATCAACCATGTGCTCCAATACCTTTGGCCCGGCGATCATTCCATCCTTGGTTACATGGCCAATGATAAAGAGCGGAATGCCTGATGCCTTTGCAACCTTGGTAAGCAGCGCCGTGCACTCGCGCACCTGTGCTACACTTCCCGCAGATGATTCAAGCATGTCCGAAGTAACTGTCTGCACAGAGTCGATGATCACAAACGATGGCTGCTCTGCAGCTATCATCGCAGTGATGCGCTCGACATTTGTCTCGGAGGCAACGACGATGTTTTCCATCTGCACGCTAAGACGTTCAGCTCGCTGACGTAACTGGAACAGACTTTCTTCACCAGTGACATAGAGGCAGGGGGCTTGCGGCACCAACCTCGATATATTCGATGCAACCTGCAACATGAGTGTACTCTTCCCCATGCCGGGGTCTCCGCCGACCAACACAACACTGCCAGGAACTATGCCGCCCCCTACCACCCGATCTAACTCGGCCATGCCTGTCGCAATACGCAACGTCCCCTCGTGTGAAACAGTATGAAGGCGCTGAGCATGGAGCGGTCCTACTTGCGAGGATCTCTTTTTTGACGCCGTTTGCTCTACTTCCTCCACCATGGATTCCCATGCGCCGCAGCCAGGACACTTGCCCACCCACTTCGGTGTTGCGTGGCCACATGTTGAACAGCGATAGAGCGTGCGTATTTTCATGCTTTCCGTGACTTTCTGTATTACGTCATCAAAGCTAGGAATGTTTAGGGTGTGAGCGAAGAACTAACCATCGAAGAGGCCTACGCGGTATGCAGATTGGTCACAAAGACCCATGCAAAAACGTTTTACGCTGCCTCGCACTTTATTCCAAGCACCAAACGCGATGCCTGCTATGCGGTCTACGCATTCTGTAGGTACGTAGATGACCTTGTTGATGTTGCAATGGAGCAAGGTACCGTTACACGCGAAGATGCTGTTCGTCTCGTTGAACACTGGAGGTCCGATGTAGCATCGCTCTATGAGGGGGCAGGTCAACGAAACGATACGGATCCAGCCTATCGCGACAGGGTTCACGTACTTCGAGCCTGGGAACACACGTTACAGCACTATCACATTCCTCGAAATCTGCCGAATGAATTGATCGAGGGAGTGTTGATGGACACAACGATCACCCGATTTGCTACGTTTGAGGATCTCAAGGATTACTGTTACAAGGTTGCATCAGTCGTTGGATTAATGACGAGTGAAATCTTTGGCTACAATTCCGAGAACGCACTTACGCATGCTATAGATCTCGGTATTGCGATGCAGCTCACAAACATCATTCGTGACGTTAAAGAAGATGCCGTGCGAGGACGCATCTACATTGCCCAGGAAGACCTTGCTACATTCGGTGTCTCCGAGCAGGACGTACTTGATCATCGACTAACTCCCCAGTTTCGATCATTGATCATTGAGTACATTCGACGAGCAGATGCGTTCTATACATCTGCCGACAAGGGAATTTCCATGCTCAACCACGACAGCATGCTCACCGTTTTGTTGATGAGTAGAAACTATCAAAAGATTTTGCGTCGGGTAGAGGCGATGAACCACAATGTGTTTGCTGGACGCGCAAGCACCAGCACCTTATCAAAACTACTTGCCGTTCCGTCAGCCTATTTTGAATCTCGGCGCTTGCAGCGCTGATCAATTGTAATGATACGCGACTGAGGTTAGCGTAAAGTGTCCGTAGTCAAAGTCGCCAGACTGTAGATTCCAGATAAAATCTACCTGCGTGGGAATCTTCACGCCTTCAAATTCTCTGTACTGCGAGCAGAGCATGGTGAACTGCGCCTGCTCAAAGCCACTTTTGTGGTCGCGATACTTGTCGGTAGTAACAATGCGATCTATCTCATTGCGTTCATTGAAGTGGAAATGTGCACTCACGCGAGTTTGACCATCCGTTATCGTCGCACGCGCCGTTGAATCGTCCACAGACTCCCACCGAAGCGTTTTTGTTGGCAAGAATGCCGTTGGAATCCACACTAACTCACTGAGTAGACGGAACAGCATTGATGCGTCTGTTTCTGGTCCTTCAAACTCCTGCAACGTAAACGCGCCGTACAATTTGATATGACCGTGCGCGGCCCCTTGCACATAGCTGAGTTTAGCGGTGCGCCACCATGCAGCATTGTGCACGAGCATTGCATCCCACACCCAGCCAGGCTCCATACCCGAGATCACTTCATTGGCAGTAACCTTAAACCAAGGACTAGTGGGACGATGACGAAACGTAGCCTTCTGCTTCAGCTCTGCATATCGAAGTACTTGCTGCCCATCTTTGAGCACATGATGCAGATACCGTTGCACCGGCGCCGGAAGACCTCGTATTCCTTCAGTAGAAAATGCCGGAAGCTTATCACTACTGATCGTCCTGATGAGTTTGCGCTTGGAACGTGCAACGAATAATCGAGAAATCACAGAACTACTCAACATCAACACAAGCAGTGTTGCGCCGCTTCCAATGACGATGTACAGCAGTTTTTCCATGAATGCCTCAAGTAGAGCGCTTAAGTTCCCAGTGAGTCAGACGGTTCGAAACCGAAGTTACCAACTCAGTTGAGGCAATAGCAAATACTAGCAGCGGAATAAGCTTAAACATGCCACGGCGGAGTGTCTGTTCAACAACAGCAGCGCTAAACACTGTGCCTGCAATCCATAGACCAAGCAGGATAGCGCCGATCCACAGCAGAAGCACCGTCGATGCAAGTCGACGATAGAGAACAGCATTGACCGTGATGACGATGATAAACAACCAGACAATTACACCCCAGTAGTCAACTCTGGAAATAACAGCCGTCCATGTGCTAGAAACCACGTCCAGGAATCGACTTGCATCAAAACCAGTTAGCTGATCAGCTGTTGTAGGCGGAGCTGGGAAGTATGCTTTAAAGTACACGACATGCCAGAGAGCAAACACAACCGCACTAAGTGCCGCAGTTCCTACCAAGAAGCGAAGTGCCTTACGTACTTCAAAAGCGTTCCTGATGTGGGGGAACATCGATGTCAGCCCGATCACTACAAGAAGAATTGTCTCTGTTCTCGACCAGCAGGCAGCTGCAAAGAAGATCATGCTTGCAGACACCATCGCTGCATTTCGCTGTTCAGCCCCCTGCCAAACAACATACACACCTATAGTCATGAATACTGCATTAACGTAATCCGTCTGCAATAGATAAGTGTAGCCAAACATTTCCGGCGTCAACAGATAGAACAGATACAGGATAGCCGCCATAAACGGGTGCATGAGTTGACGCAACGCAGCCCATACGAAGATCGAAAAGGCCACAGAGACGATACCTATCCAGACCTGATTGTGTGTAAAGCCAATGAGCTTCATGATGGACTGCATGAGCATTACAAAAGGCGCATAGAACGGCTGGTTGGAAAGCTGCCCTTGCAACGACTGGTCGGTAAAAACACGATTAACAATCGTGTGGTCTGTCACCACATACTTCGCAACCAGATCGATACCAGCCATTGCATCGAATGGCGTTACAGGCCAATACCAACTTGCCCACAGTATCATGTAAAATATATACCCCGAAAGCCCAATCACCGGCACGTCGTACAAGCGCAGATTGTTTGTTGACGGGGTCCGCAGATGCTCAAATAATTTACGGGTTGTCTTCCATAGTGGCAGCGACAGCACTACGCCCGCGATCACCGACATAAACATACTGGTTGCCGTAAGCGGCACCCCAATCAGGTCGCAAGCAAAAAAGAGCACAGAATGAACAAACATGCCTGCAAACAGCGCTAGAAGCACCGTGATCGTTCTCGTTGAGCGAAAAGCACACGCCCCCAAGATTGACAAGCCAATAAACGTATACAGAAGAAGAACAAACGGCAATCCAAGTTCAGACGGCATCATTCGCTCCGAGCATACACGTGTAACAACGAGTCGATATTGGTTGATCCACCTGGACGCGTCATCCAGATCGCATTCGCATCGAGGACAACAAATGCGTTAGCTTGGCTTCGCCGAGCAGTATCCGACCATGCAACGACGTTATGAAACCCAACCATCCAGGTAAAAATCCGTGGGTCCGTCCAGATGGCTTCTGTCTGCATGTACTTGTTCGCATATCCGCGAGGTGGCAGCAACACGAGATCTGTTGGACGCATTTTCGAGACGATATACTCTGGAATCTCAAGATTGGCAAGCTGTCGCATATAGATGCGCTCACGCACACTACGGATCTTGTTCAATGAATCCAGCTTGCTGCGATAGAGCTCGATGCGAGCTTCATAGGAAGCTGCATAAGGGTTGATCTCGTTTGATGTTTGAAAGCCCAGTGCAAGCCAGATAACGAACCCCATACTCGCCGTCAGAAGAACGGCAGGGATTGTAAAAAAGGCTGGTCGTGCGGTGCTCATGCCAAGAACGTAGACTATGCGCTGGCGAGCGCCTCCGCGCCGCCAACGATTTCCAACATTTCTGTTGTGATCGCCGCCTGACGTTCTCTGTTGTAAATAAGTTGAAGGGCCGTGATCAACTCACGTGCATTCGTGGTTGCATTTTCCATGGCCATGCGTCGCGCAGCATTTTCTGCCGCATTCGAATCCAAGAGCCCGGTCCAAATCTGTAGCTTGATATACATTGGTAGCAACGTATTCAAGATCTCTGTTTGAGATGGCTCGTAGATGTAGTCTACACTTGACGATGTAGATGTCTCTGCCTGTGTTGGCACAATCGGCAGGAGCTGCGTGGTGCGGACCTCTTGGCGCATCACATTTACAAACTGATTACCAATGATCTCTACACGGTCAAACTGTGCCCCGAGGAATTGGTCTGTAACCAGATCCGCAATCTCAACAGCTACGGAGTAGTCAAGCTTTCCAAACACATCATTGAAGTCTCGCACCACTGGGTCGCGGCCCTTGCGAGCTGCCGCTACCGCACGCTTACCAACTGGAATCACGTGTATCGTTGCCTTGGGGTGCTGCGCCTTAAGATCGGCGATACGGTTTGACAATACGCGAAGCATGTTGGTGTTAAAAGCACCGCACAAGCCACGGTCAGAGCTGATCGCAATAATGGCAATATTGTTAACGTCGCTGCGCTGCTCAAAGAACGGATGTACATAGTCTGCATCCGCTGATGATAGGTTAGCCAGGATTTTCTGTACCTGATTGGCAAAGGGGCGAGCAGCGGTAATAGCATCCTGCGCTCGGCGCAGCTTTGCTGTTGCCACCATGCTCATAGCCTGCGTGATCTTTGATGTGTTCTTGACCGATGTTATTCGATCACGTGTTTCGCGTAGCGTTGCCATCGTATGTTCCGACGTTTAGCGTTCAATTTCAACAATACGGCCACTCGCGAACGAGATAGCCTTGTACATAATCAGCAACAGATTCTTCGAGTGAACGAAACCTCACACCAGGCATGTGCTGATGGAATCTATCCATCTCAGCCTGCGTGTAGTTCTGATACTGCCTCGACAGATGCTCCGGCATTTCGACATAATCTATCAACGGCTCTCTCTCCAATGCTGCGAACACAGCGCGCATCAGATCATTCCATGTTCGCGCTGTACCAGTGCCCAGATTAAAGATGCCATTGATATCGACGCGTTGAAGCAGCGTCTGCAGAACAGTACACACGTCCTTCACGTAGATAAAGTCCCGCTGTTGACCACCGTCTTCGAAGGATGGATCGTTGCTTTTAAACAACGAGACTCTTCCACTTGCGAGGATCTGCGGCACCGCTTTAGACACCAGACTGGCCATAGTGCCCTTATGGTATTCGTTTGGACCAAATACATTAAAGAACTTCAGACCAACACAAGCCCCTTCCATGCCTTCTCTGCGAATCCATTGATCAAAGAGATGCTTGGAATAACCGTACATGTTCAACGGACGCAGTTCAGTAGCTGTATCACTATATCCCCGATCTCCACTGCCGTATGTGGCGGCACTGCTTGCGTAGATAAACCGTGCATTTTGCTCGAAAGCAAATTCAGCTACATCAATGCTATAGAGATAATTGTTGTCGTAGAGGTAGTCTGCATCTGTCTCTGTTGTTGCAGAACATGCACCGAGATGCACTACTGCTTCAACATCTTCGAGACCACCTACGGCCATGATCTCTCGAAAATCTTCTTTGCTGATAATGTCAATGTACGTTCTGTCTACCAGGTTCTTCCACTTCGTGCCCGAACCTAGTGAATCAACCACCAACACATCTGACCTGCCAGCAGCGTTCAGCTGCGACAAAAAGCAGCTTCCGATAAAGCCCGCGCCACCGGTCAGGACGATCATGTCAGTTCCTTATACCGTAGTGGCAAAGCGCTCAGTGAAGCTCGACAGAGCCGACTTCAGCTTTGCAACTACGTCGTCTGTGAGAGCCTTCTGCACGCGCAGATCGTTGATGATGTCGGCATGTGTTGCGTGGACAAAATCCAGCAACTCCGTCTCATAACGCTTGATACTTTCAACAGGTAGTTCGTCCATGTATCCAGTTGATGCTGCATAGATCACAACAACCTGATCTTCTACCGTTACCGGAGAATACTGCGGCTGCTTCATGACTTCGAGAAGACGCGCACCACGGCGAAGCTGCTGCTGCGTTGTCTTGTCGAGGTCTGATCCAAAACGAGCGAATGCCTCAAGTGCTCGGAATTGTGCAAGGTCCAGCTTGAGTGGACCAGCAACCTTCTTCATTGCCTTGATTTGAGCGTTACCACCCACACGAGATACCGAGATACCAACGTTCAGAGCTGGGCGAACACCTGCGTTGAACAAGCTTGGCTCGAGGTAAATCTGACCGTCCGTGATCGAGATAACGTTCGTTGGGATGTACGCGGAAACGTCGCCAGCCTGTGTTTCGATAACTGGGAGCGCCGTAAGCGAACCACCACCGAGGCTGTCGCTGAGCTTTGCAGCACGCTCCAGAAGACGGCTGTGGAGATAGAACACGTCGCCCGGATAGGCTTCACGTCCTGGCGGGCGGCGCAGCAGGAGCGATACCTGACGGTATGCAGCAGCCTGCTTCGAAAGGTCATCATAGATCACGAGTGCGTGGCGTCCGTTGTCACGGAAATACTCACCCATAGAGCAGCCACTGTATGGAGCAACGAACTGCAGCGGAGCTGGGTCCGAAGCTGTAGCAGCAACAACAGTTGTGTATTCCATGGCTCCGTACTTCTCAAGCGTGGCAACCACGTTTGCAACAGTAGAGCCCTTTTGTCCAATTGCGACATAGACGCAATAAACAGGCTTAATACCCTGCTCTTGCGCTTCCTTTGTGTGCGTATACTTTTGGTTGATGATCGCATCGAGTGCAACCGTTGTCTTACCCGTCTGACGGTCTCCGATGATCAACTCACGCTGGCCGCGACCAATAGGAATCAGAGCATCGATTGCCTTGATACCTGTTTGAAGGGGCTCTGTAACAGGCTGGCGGTCGATAACACCAAGGGCTTTGCGCTCGATCGGATAGAACGCGGACTCCTTGATCGGCCCCTTACCATCGATGGGGCGTCCGAGTGGATCTACAACGCGCCCTACAAGGCCATCACCAACTGGTACAGAGGCAATGCGTCCAGTGCGGCGAACTTGGTCTCCTTCTTTCACGAGCGAATCATCGCCGAAAAGAACAGCACCAACGTTGTCTTCTTCCAAGTTGAGCACCATGCCTACAACGCCATTCGGGAACTCAACAAGTTCTGAGGCCATCACGTTTGTGAGGCCATAGATACGTGCAACACCGTCGCCAACCTGGAGAACAGTGCCAACTTCATAGACGTCTGTCTCTTTGTCGAACCCCGTCAGCTGCCTGCGGAGAATCGCGGAGATCTCATCTGGACGAACATCAGCCATTCTAGTTTTTCCTTGAGTATTGTTTCATTTTCTTCGTTACGGGATCATGCCGAAGCAAGCTTGTGCTTCAGCACGTGCAGTTGATGGCGAATAGAGCCATCGTGAATCTCGTCGCCAATGCGAATCACAGCACCACCCATGATCGACGGGTCTATCTTATACGTGGCAACAATTGTCTTTCCTAGCTTCTTGCCAACGGAAGACTCAAGAGCCGCTCGCTGCGAAGCATCGATCTCAACAGCCGAGGTAACCTCGATGCGTTCTACTTTTCCTAATGCATCGATCAACGAACGGAACTCCGAGGTAATCTCTCTCCAGAGATCGCCGCGGCCCTTTTCAATCACAAGATTGAAAAAGTCCAATGTCTCAGGCGACAACGAACTGCCGAGCGCTTCTTGCAGAACAGCCTTTTTAACCTTGCTTTCAATAACGGGGCTGCGCAGCATCGAGCGGAGTTCCTTGGATGACTCAGCAGCAGCACGCACCGTCTCTACATCACGCGCAATTGCTTGCGTGTTGTTCTTTGCAACAGCAACACTAAGCAGCGCTTTTGCGTATCGACGTGAAATCTTAAGTGTTGACATGTTGATTTAGTTCTTGGAGAGTTCGTTCACGTAGTCTTCAACAATTCGCTTGTGATCGTCGCCCTGTAGATTACGACCCAGCAGCTTTTCCGTAGCGTCAACCACCAGGGATGAAACTTCGGTGCGAAGCGCCTTGATGGCATCGTCCTTCTGACGATCAATCTCACGCTGCGCTTCTGTGAGCTTCTGCTGCTTTACGAATTCTGCTTCTTCTGCGGCCTTGCGAATAATCGATTCAGCTTGCACACGGCCTTCCTTTACGATGTCCATGGTCTCACGCTGTGCCTTCGCAAGCCGCTCCTGATTGTCTTTGATAAGCTCTTGTGCCTCGCGATTCGCGTTCTCGGCTGCGGTTATCGCATCGCGTATCGAGGCTTCGCGGGCTGCAATACCATCACGCATCGGCTTCCAGCCGAACTTGCCGATAATCAGCGCAAAGATTGAAAAATTGATAAGGGTCCAGATAACTAGACCAGGTTCAAACTGCAAAAATGCTGGCATTGAAGTCTTCCGTCGAAACGAGGTTGAAATACACTGTCAGATACCGACCGAAATCGGTCTTTGAATGTTGCTTGCAACATCCAAAGACCGATCCTGCACTATACAGGATCGGATAGAGGCACACACCAATACGTGCGACGTGGTCTATATCGAGAACTCAGCGCCCCACGCTTCGGTGATAAACTTCTTATTGATTATTTCACAGCAAGAAGAATACAAACAACGCCAGCAAGCAGCGCAACACCCTCAATAAGAGCGGCACCGATGATCATCGTTGTACGGATATCTCCGGCATTCTCAGGCTGACGGCTGCTTGCTTCAAGAGCGGCAGCAGCAAGGCGACCGATACCTGAGCCTACGCCAAAAACTGTGATTCCAAGGCCAATACCAGCAGATAGCCAAGCAAATGCTTTTGGATCCATTGTGTTTCCCTTCCAAATGAAGTATGAGTGAATAAGTGTGTCTTGTTCGACGTGTAATTCAATTAGTGCGATGCTGCATGCCCGTGATCATGGTGATGATCATGGGCCGCGTGATCACCCAGAGCTAGCCCAACAAACACTGCCGACAACATCGTAAAGATGTACGCCTGCAGAAATGCCACCAACAACTCTAGGAGATAGATAAAGACCGAGAACAGTACGCTGATTGGAGCAACACCCCAACCAACCGTTTCGCCCATTTCCTGAGCAAAAAAGAAAATCAGGCCCACAAGCGACAACAACACGATGTGTCCAGCTGTCATGTTGGCAAACAAACGAATCATCAACGCAAACGGCTTGGTGATGATACCAACAAGTTCAATCGGCACCATAATGGGGGCGATGTATGCAGGCGCACCTCCGAGTAGGTGCTTAAACCACGATCCGATACCCGCATCCTTGATCGCGATAAAGTTTACCACGATCAGCGTGCATGTTGCCAGGGCCATTGTTACTGGCAGAGCACCAGTAGCGGCGTGCGCTCCCGGCAGAAGGGAAATCAGATTCAGCGATAGAATAAAGAAGAATAGACTTAGCATGAAAGGCATAAGACGCATTGCACGCTTGTCCGTACCTACGTTTGGACGTACGATTTGATCGTGTACATACAGTACAACCGCCTCAATTGCATTCTGCAATCCACGCGGTGCACTGATCGGATTCTTCTTGTAACGTCCGCGAATCACGCCAAACACGATCGTTACCAAGATCATCGCGATCCATTGATACGCTACAAAGTTTGTAACGGAGAGGTCAAGGGAAGGGGCGGGATGAGACAGCGGACATTTCTCCTTTTCCGTATGAGCAGCATGCGTGCGGACGATGTGATGACCATGTCCGTGGTGATGCATGGTGTACACACCCGCTTCTTCCATGGCATGGAGATTTGGATAGATATGCGGGTTACTCTGCTCATCAAGAAGAATAACCGGCAAAATCTCGTAATGCCCAAAGAAGATGTTCAATTCATGGTGATCACCAAGCTGATCGAGCAGCTTGTTAAAGGTAAACTTGTCCGACACCTCTGCTGATGCGCCGTGCGCACCGGCAGCGTGAGCTGCATCATGATGTGCAGTTGGCGATGCCGTCGTAGAGTCTTGATGTGCCGCTGGCTGTGTGCTCATCCGATGAAACCTAACTCGTTAAATTCTTTTTTTTTACTCGGTCTTTTCACGTTCTGTAGCTGGCGTTGCTTTTGCTTTTCCATAGAGGAGTGAAAAAAAAACACCTCTACCATCAGCGCAACAAATGCAGAAATCGAAAATGTCAGGGCAAATGCTACGTCATGCAGATCGAGAACATCTAAGCCAAGATAGGCCAGCGCAACAACCACAAGCCCGCGCACAGCCAAACTTCCGAAGACCATCCCCATGAATGTGTTCATCTCCTTCGTGGACGCCCTCTTCGCAATCACGTACCCAACACAAGAATTGGTTACACTGATTGCAAGCGCAATCACAACAGCTACGAACGGATTTCTAACATCCACGACTTGCAATTACCTTTCATTGTCGTTTTGATCGACCAACTCCTTGGCTCGCGAGAGTTTCTGCACGGTGCGAAGAAATTGCATCATCCCAACTACACTTCCGATGACCACCCCCACCAGAACTCCTACCGGAGAAGAGGCGAGTTTGCTGTCAGCCCAATATCCGAGAGCACCGCAGAAAAGTACCGTACCAGCTAACTGAACTCCTAGCCCCAGATACGGTGCAGCTTGCTGCATAGCAGTCGGTTTGGTCTGCACGGGATACCCCATCAAAAAACGTGCGCAAAAATAGGTCGTAGGCGCTTAAAAGCCCAATTCTCGTAGCGTATTGATTACGGAGTCTCCGTAGATGTTCACGCTCTCGCCATACCAAGCGCCATCCGGAACAAATCGAAGGGCTCCATAGGTCGATGGGTCAAGGGGCTCCACGTTGCTTGTTGCGATCACACTTCGCTCGTCTGGACGAAACTCGTTGTCGTAATCCACAACGGCAATGGCACAGCCGAATTCGACAATTCCCTGGTCGTCGATTGGAGCCTTTTCGTATCCAAGCAGCGAAAATGGGATGCGCAACTTTACCACATATCCGCCCGGACGTGGCGCAGAAACAACTCTAAGTTGTTTTATTGCATTGACTTGCGTCTGTTCCAGCTCGTCGTTAGTCTTGATTCCTACCTTCGGGAGATTATCTCCGAAATCCCCAAGCCGAACAGTGAATGTAAACAGACCAGAATCACTTGAATTTCTGACCACCACCTCTTCGCGGTCGATTCTCGAAATGTATCGAGCGTTACTGCCCTCTGACGGCGGAGCAACATCAAACAACAACTCGATGTGGTCCGCAATACAGGTATCGCACCAACCCGTTACAACATTTGAATCCCGCACGTTTATACGGGCATAGAGATAATCGTCGTCATAGACCATCCTGGCCGAGAACGAAGCATCAGTTTCTCCCGTCCACCAGTACGCCCCTTCAGGTACATGCTCTGTAGTTGTGACCACTACCTCGGGCACATAACCTGCGTAGACCTGCCTACTTCTGCTATAGCACGGGATAGTGAGGAACTCGGTTGAGAACACTACTTCATCGCGCTTATTGGCAAGACGTTCCTTCGTGACCAGCGTTTGGAATGATCGAAAGCTCTCGTGCTGAAATCCGTCAATCTTGTCGCTTACAAATTCATCAACGAGTACAACAGCCCCTTCCGTGAACCTGTACCCCTTTATCGTCCAGTCTTCCGACTTGCGCTTCTGAGTTACGTAACACGCAACATCCTTGATTACCACGCCAACCTCAAGTGGGAGATCTACATACTGAAACGGCTGCTTGCTGACGGGGACGAGGTACCCTTCTACGTCGGCAAACATGTATACCATGCACTCGCGCTTGCGCGTGCCTTGGATATGAACGGATAATGCAAGATCGTAGAATCCGTCCCCGCTAAAGTCCCCAACATCCCAACCCCAGATCTTATAGCCAGACCCCTGAGGCATTGCCATGCGGACGTCTCCAAGAAGATCTTCGGCAAAGTATGGGTCGGCACGACGCACAAACTCGTCGAAGTCCATGCCCGACTGCGCAACGGCCGAGGGGGCTAATGCGAGCAGGGCAAGAACGGTGGTTGCTATGGTGACGATTGACTTCAATAACCCCTGGCTATCGTGTAGCAGAAGACTGCAGAATAGAATCACGGACATCTATATGACTTGCCTTTAGTCGCGCACCAAACTGAGCCACAACTTGGGCCGAAGCATACGAGGCCAACCGAGCCGCATGCTCCGGATGATGTCCGTTCAGCACGCCATACAAAAATGCTCCAGCATACATGTCTCCAGCACCAGTTGCATCTACGGCTTCTACTGCATACGCAGGCACACTGGCCTCTATGCCGTTCCAACGAACACGGGAACCAGCTGGCCCCTTGGTTACTACGACATGAGGAAAATCTGACGACAGTTTCAGATACGCATCATCTGCATGCTCTTCCTTGGCGAGTGCCGATGCTTCGCGTTCATTTGCAAACACAAGGTCTGTTCTCTTCAAGACGTCTCGCAGCCTATCTCCAAACACGTCAACAATGAACCCATCAGAGCAGCTTACCGCAACGCGCGTATCATGCTTCTTTGCATAGTGCAGTGCTACATCTACCGCCTCAACACCGTTGTCATCAGTGAGCTTGTATCCTTCAATGTAGATCCATTGGCTACGCTGAATGATGTCCTCTCGCACATGGTCACGAGAGAAGTGCTGATTCACTGCAAGGGTTGTGTTAAGTGTGCGTTCACTATCAGGCGTGATCAGCACCAGACACGAGCCAGTCGTTCCACCCGGCACAAGATCCGCCGAGAGAACAATCCCCATGTCCTTGAATTCCGACGCATAAAACTCACCGTAGTGGTCGGCCCCGAGGATCGAGGAGTACGCGCTTGAGCCTCCAAACTGCGCAAATGCGATAATCGTATTCGCGGCAGATCCACCGCTGCAGCGGTGAGCATCGCGCGAGTCAAGTGCGCTGATCATCTCCCGCTGCCTGTCAGCATCAGTAAGCGTCATGGAGCCCTTTTCGACGCCGAAAGAGCGGAGCTCGTCTTCAGTGACTTTGTACTCAATATCTACAAGTGCGTTGCCAATACCCGTTAGCAGAATATTCTTCATATGTCGATTCCTGACTCCCTCATGATTGCCTCACAAAGCTCTCCGAATTCGATACCATTCTCGCGAGCGGCCATTGGAAGCAAGCTCGTTTCTGTGAACCCTGGAATGGTATTCACTTCCAAACACACAGGCATGTAGTCTTCCGTTAAGCGAAAGTCAACACGGCTGTATGCACGGCATCCCAATACGTTATGAGCAGCTACTGCAAGATTTTTAACGTGCTCTTCCACTTCCTCCGACAGCTCTGCCGGACAGTGATACTCAGTTCGACCCTTTGTGTACTTGTTCTCAAAATCGTAATACCCTGCCTTGGGCTCAATCTCAATGATCGGCAGCGCCTCATTCCCAAGCACCGGCACCGTGAGCTCTCTTCCAGGGATAAACCGCTCAATCAGGATTGTTGATGAGAACCTCCCGGCTAGCGCAATGGCCGCCGAAAGATCATCCGACGTTGGTGTATGGAGGATCGTCATACCTACCGTTGAGCCCTGATCATTTGGCTTTACTACCAACCCACCGTTGATCTCATTGATGAGCGAATCTACGAGCTCGACATCATCATACTGATCGGGCGTAACTGTTGCCCACTGCGCTGTTGGTATGCCGGCAACTTGAAAGAGCATCTTAGAAAGCCCCTTATCAATTGCTGTAGCACTGGCAAGCATCTGGCTGCCGGTATAGGGTATGCCACGCATGTCGAGAAGCGACTGCACGTATCCGTCTTCTCCATACTGACCATGCAGGAGAATAAACACGGCATCTACGTCGTCCAAATGCGCCGATGTAATGCAGGCTAGAAGCTTTGCTGGATCGAAGCTCGCTCGTTCCTCATCGGTAACCTCGCGCGCTGATGCCGCCCGCAGCTCATCATCGGTAAGGGGCTCACCAGCGCCGCGCAGTGGATCAAGAGCTATCACCGTGTGACCGCGATCTCGGAGTGCAAATACAGCGGCACGTCCGCTTAGTAATGAAATATTACGCTCCGGACTAAGTCCGCCAAGAAGTACGGCTATCTTCATACTGCTGTTGATTCCTGATAAAGCTTGCGAAGGAACTTCACATCTTCCCACGTATGCTTCTTCCAATCCGGATTGCGTAGCAATGCCGCCGGATGATACGTTACGATGGTCTGGATGCCCTGATAATCATGCACTTTGCCGCGCAAAGCCGTCATGCTCTCCTTATTCTTCAGCAACGTATTGGCTGCTGTAAGACCCAAGGCAAGGATGAACTTCGGCTTAATCAGCTCGATCTGTTTCCACAGATATGGTTCACACTGGTCCGTTTCGGAGGCAAGGGGCTTGCGGTTATTGGGCGGACGGCACTTGAGGATATTGCAGATATAGACCTGCTCACGAGGCATTTCGATGGACTCAAGGATCTTCGTTAATAACTGACCCGCCCTGCCAACAAACGGCAGACCCTGCTCGTCTTCATCGGCACCCGGCGCTTCCCCGATCACCATGATGTCTGCGTTAGGATTGCCACTTCCAAACACGAAGTTTGTTCTGGTTGCACCTAGCGGACACTGCATACACGTGCAGATTCTTGCTTGGAATTGCTCTAGTGTTGTCACGTCATCAAACCCCTTGATTGATCCAACCTCGTGAACAAGAGTTTGCTCATGAGCAATCTCCGCTACGGTTACTTCCGGCATAGGTTGGGAAGGGGGCAAACTACGAACAGGACGCTCTACGTGGTCAACGTACAACGTCCTGCCATACATCTGCTCTTGCTGACGAAGGTATCGTAGAAGCTCGTTCTTGGGATCTACCATACCTCTGACTTAATCTTCATGTGCTTCTGCTTCTTCGTGCTCTTCAAGAGACTCACCAGCCTTGGACTTGGCAATTGCAAAGACAACGGCACCCGTCTTCTTGTCGAGCTTGCCTTTGATCACACTACCATCTGTAAAGCCCCCTCGCAGCATTTCTTCTGCAATTGGATCCTCCACATACCGCTGGATTGTTCGGCGGAGCGGTCTGGCACCATACTTTTCGTCGAACCCTTTTTCTGCAAGAAACTCTTTTGCTGTCTTGCCAAGATCCAGGGTAATGTTGCGAGTTGAGAGCCTCTTTACAAGACTCTTGAGCTGAAGGTCGATGATCCGGATCATATGCTCTTTCTTGAGCGTATGGAAGATCACATATTCGTCGATACGGTTGAGAAACTCTGGATTGAAGAGCCGCTTCATGGTCTCTTCAACAGTTGACTTCATGTTCTCATAATCGTCGGCTGCTGCATCTGACGTAAAGCCGATTCTTCCGCCGGCCTTCACATCACGCATGCCTACGTTAGACGTCATGATGATGATCGTGTTCTTGAAATCGATCCGGCGGCCCAAACCATCCGTCAGCTGACCGTCATCGAATACTTGAAGAAGGATATTGAAGACATCTGGATGAGCTTTTTCGATTTCATCGAGCAACACAATTGAGTATGGTTTACGCCGCACCTTTTCGGTGAGCTGACCACCTTCTTCATATCCAACGTATCCAGGAGGAGCGCCCACCAAACGTGAAACGGAGAATTTCTCCATGTACTCGCTCATGTCTATGCGGATAAGAGCTTCTTCGCTGTCGAACATATAGCGTGCAAGGGCCTTGGCCAGTTCTGTCTTACCAACACCCGTAGGGCCCAAGAACATGAACGAACCTATTGGACGCGACGGATCTTTCAAGCCCGCGCGAGCGCGGCGAATGGCCTTTGCCAAGTGCTCTACTGCCTCGTCTTGTCCAATCACTTGAGACTTAAGCTCATCTGCCATCTTGAGCAGTTTTGCTGTCTCACCTTCGGCAATACGGTTTACCGGAATGCCCGTCATCATGGCTATAACGTCTGCTACGTCTTCCTCTGTTACTTCGTAGGCAACATCAGAGGCGCTAGACTCCCATTGCTCTTTGACCTGCTCCAACTCTGCCAAGTGCTGCTTTTCCAAGTCGCGCAGACGGGCCGCCTCTTCGAAGTTCTGCGATTTTACAACCGAGTTCTTCTGAATGCGCACCTCTTCGATCTTAGCTTCAAGATCAAGAACTTCTTTAGGGACATGAATGTGAGCCAGATGCACACGTGCCCCCGCCTCATCCATCACGTCAAGCGCTTTGTCCGGCAAAAACCTGTCTGTGATATAGCGGTCAGCCATCATCACACAGGCGCGCACCGACTCGTCTGTAAAACGCACACCGTGGTGCTTTTCGTAACGATCTCGAACGTTCGTAAGAATCTGAATCGCTTCGTCGGCAGTTGGCGGGTCTACGAGGATCTTTTGGAAGCGCCTGTCGAGAGCGCCGTCTTTTTCAATGAACTGACGGTACTCATCAAGCGTAGTGGCGCCAATGCATTGGATATCTCCCCGCGCTAGGGCCGGCTTAAACATGTTTGATGCATCAAGTGAGCCGCTTGCGCCCCCTGCCCCTACAATCGTGTGAAGTTCGTCGATGAACAGGATTACGTCCTTTGCCTTTTCAAGCTCGGACATGACTGCCTTCATGCGTTCTTCGAACTGACCACGATACTTCGTACCTGCAACAAGTGCCGCTAGGTCTAGGGTAACAATTCTCTTGTCAAACAATACCCGAGATACTTTTTTGTCGATGATGCGGATAGCAAGACCTTCAATAATGGCCGTCTTGCCCACGCCAGGCTCACCGATGAGAACGGGGTTGTTCTTCTTTCTGCGGGATAGTACTTGAGCTACACGCTCTATCTCCTTTTCGCGGCCGATTACAGGATCCAACTTTCCTTCGACGGCCAACTTCGTAAGATCACGACCAAAATTGTCGAGAACAGGGGTCTTTGCCTTTTCAGCAGCACCCTTTGACTTACTCTGTCCGCCTGCTGAAGCGCGCTCTGGGCGCTGCGGCGCAGGGGTTGACTTCCCACTCAGATAAGCATCCAGTTCTTTCCGGACGCTGTCATAGTTCACGGTGAACTGGCCTAAAATCTGCGCCGCAATGTTGTCTTCATCACGAAGGAGCGACAGCAGCAGATGCTCCGTACCGATCACGTCGGCCTTGTAGAGCTTTGCCTCGAGATACGTGATCTTGAGCACCTTTTCAGCCTGCTTCGTCAGCGGGATGTTCCCGATGGTCAGGGGGCCGCTCATGGTGCGAACGGTATCCTCGATAGCCCGCTTGAGCTTACTGAGATCCACGCCAAGATTCCGCAGAATCTTCACGCCGATACCTTCGCCCTCACGAATGATTCCAAGCAGTAAATGCTCGGTGCCGATATAGTCATGACCGAGGCGCAGCGCCTCTTCGCGACTCAACCGGATAACGTCTTGAACACGATTTGAAAAGTTGCCTTCCATGGCCGAGATCCTCGTTGAACGTGGTGATGGATGTTCAAAGACGAACAGCCAGCCGTTCTGTTACTACTGGAAATATACCACGTCAAATCGACGGCCTTGGCCGGATATTATGCACATGCACTCAGTCCATCAGGTCCTTCACAATGCCAACCCGAACAACGAGCTGAGGCACTGTGACAACCTTCGGAGCTTTTGCTGTGGGAGCCGGCTTTGGAGCTGCCGACTTTTTCTTTCCACCCTTAACTGCCGGCTCTGGTTCTGCAGGTGCAATGTTCTGCACTTGTTGAACAGGAAACGGCTGAAGAATGTACTTTATGCGTACGTCACCATTCTTTACCGGACGTAACCGCGCCTTCAATGTGTCAATGCGCTCTTGAATAAGTGTTTTGTTAGGATCCTCCGGATCTGCTGGCCTAACAGGCTCAGCAGGGGGCGTGGCGCCTTTCTTTAGCTTTTTCGCGGCCTTTTGCCATGCATCATAAGCTTTTCTGTGCGCGGCATCGTTGGCTGCCTTAGCCGCTGCAAGACGGTCTTCATCGGCGGACACATACATCACGATGTTCATTGCTTGATTCGTCTTTAGGAGTGCCGAGATATCGGCCAGTGCTTTGTTGCCTTGGTCTGTCACTGCGGCCATATTCCTCTCAAAGGCCAACGCAGTAGTGGATATCTCCGATCCTTGCACCAGGGTCTTTACCTCGAAGTCTTGCTTAATGATCTTGAACTTCTCAGAGACTGGAATGTTTACAACCTCTTCCTTACGGTACACATTGTATCCGGCGATTGCGATCTTGTGCGGACCCGATTCAGCAAGTGTCTGCAGGTAAGATCCATCCTTAGAATTGGAATTGATCGAGATTCTTTTCCCCGAAGGTGTAAAGATGTAGATCTTGGCTCCAACAGGCGCTCCAGTTGAGGCATCGCGAACAAATCCTTCAAGGTTAAGGTTTGCCTGCTGAGCTGTTACGATTGTTGATGTCGCCATCATTGCGACAACTGCTGTAAGAATAGCGTTCCATCGAATAGCGCTAACCACGCGATTACCCTTTAGATGAATTCAAAAATGAAGCAATGCCGTTCTTGCAGTCATCAGTTTGACGTGCAAGAGCGTTCATTACCGTGGCATACTGCAGGCCAGCGTCCATAGACATTCCGTGGACGGCACTCAGCATGTGCTTCGTAAGCCCCATGGCAGAGCTGCTGTTCTTGGCCAAACGCTGTGCTAATGTATATACCTCGGACTCTACCTGATCGTCTTCTACCACCTTCGTTATCATTCCAATTCTGTATGCTTCGTCTGCAGTGATACTCTCTGCGCTAAGAAGCAGCCTGCGTGCCTGGGTGTCTCCGATCTTACGCACCAAATACACGAGCACAATCGCTGGGATAAAGCCAATTCGAACTTCTGAGTACCCAAACACAGCCTTTTCGCGACCAGCAATCACAAAATCGCAGACCGTTGCAAGGCCGCAGCCTCCGGCGATTGCCGGACCATGCACCATTGCAATTACGGGCTTTGGACAGTCAACAATGGACTGCAACATGTTTTTAAGTGCCGTAGAGTCTTCGATGTTTTCTGTCGGAGACAGTTCAGAAATCTTTTGCAAGTAGGATAGGTCAGCGCCTGCGCAGAATGCACTGCCAGCCCCCTTCACAACAACGACACGCACTGCGTCATCTTGCGAGCATGCAACAAACGCTTCATGCAGAGCAGAGATCAACTCAACGCTCAGCGAGTTGCGCTTCTCTGCGCGATCAAGCGTAAGCGTTGCAACGCCGTCAACAATCGTTGTGATGAGAACACTCATGCGGCAAAGATACGGCCATCCAGAATGTGAGCCACTTCCTATCGACGAATCACAAGCTTGCGATGCTGCGACTGAACTCCGTCGGCAATTTCCACGAAGTAGCATCCCTGCGGTAGATACGAAACATCAATCGGAAGAACTGCTCGGCCGACAGCTGCCTGATTGCTCCAACGCATCATTTCTTGACCCTGCACGCTTACCACACGAACACTCAACTGCTGCTGCATCCCAGAAACTGGGATGTAAACAACTCCTGTAGCAGGATTCGGAAAGATCTCCTGAATAGGCTCCACCAGCCATGGAGACTGGGTACTGGCATACAGAGCTTTAGTGTGACTGCCAACCAATTGCAAAGCATTGGCCTCAGATGTGTCAACGGCTATCACATGCTGCAGATTTCGAATATGGCCTGGTGGCAAGGGGCTAGTAAAGCGCACGCCAACGATGGTTGCAATGTCATTTACGCCAGTAAACGCCGCCTCGTTACCGCGCAGCAACGCATCCTTACGCACCTGTGAAAACCCGCCATAGGTTGTTGTGTTGTCCATACCATGCAAGGTATAACGCGCATCGGTCCACGACGAGAAGATGGATTGCGCAACGAACACTGAGGATGATGTTGACTGCACAATCTGCGCTGCAGACTTCGTGTAGGAGATATTGTCGGCCGGCTGCCTTCCAAGATCCCAATCGCAAAACCACCCAACAGCAAGATCATGCAGTGTTGTGTCGGACACATTCGTAACCGTTACGTCCATAAGCATGAGTCCACGAACTGAATCAAGCACTACCCTCTGCTCTACCTGAACGCCTATCCGCAGTGAATCCGGTGCATCAACATCGCGCATGATTCCTAATTCAGGGCTAGGATGAATGAAGCCCTTTATTGACCTGAAGTGGTCATTGACACCTCGCTGCGTGCGCACATTATCCACCACCCTGCCGTTTGCAGAAACGATAAGTCCGCCCTCGTACATCTGTCCACAGAACGACCCAATCGTAACACCATCTCCTTGTCCTCGCTGGATGTCTGTGTTTCCAATACGCCCCCTATCGCCAACACTTATCCGTAGGCGGTCATTGGCTAGCGTAACGTATGCGGGCGATGGCGTGATGCTGCATGAAAGTGTCTGGCGGAATGGCTGACCGTTTTCATTGGTTCCTTTTACTACAAGCAGTGCAAACGTTGCGGTGTCTGTAGCAAGGCGCACAACAAATTTCATCGGCGTGGTTACAAAGTGCTCGCCACGAACCGCCGATATGACGCAAGGAATGCTGGGTGCGCCCACGAGAGCTAGACCTCGTGGCCCAAGACCAGCTAAACGTATGCTATCGAGCATCGTTACGTTTACCGGCGCAAGCTCATTGCGTAATCGCAGCCGCACTTCTATCGTGTCTCCAATAGTCCAGCGTGGTTCACTGCCGGGCCCTGTCACAAGAACGCTATCTAGCACAAGTGAGACAAGTTGAGACGGGTCCGCAGTAACAGCAGATAGCGCATCAATACGTCCGGGCGGAAGAAGTGCAGTGTCTATGGAGGCAGGTATAAAGGCCCATGGCGATGGCCGAGCGGTTGCTCGCACAACAGCGCACGCCTCGCGGGGTCCGAGCTCGGGATGCCTTGAACGTACGAGTGCAACTACAGCAGAAGCAATCGGAGCAGACCCAGACGTGCAGCAGAATCCAGCATACGTGCCGTCATTAGCTGTGCTCCAACTTCCATGACCTGGTGCCATGATATCTACCATTGGTCCATGTCCAGACATCGGAACAACGTTGTCTGATGCATCTACGACGCCTACCGAGAGCACTCCGCGATATGATGCAGGAAAAAACGGCGAAGGAGAACCATGATTTCCTGCGGCTGCTACAACTGCTGTCCCACGCGCCACTGCATAGGCAACAACATCTTCGTCGATGCACGATCGGGACTGGCCACCCCAAGAGCAATTCACAACATCAACACCATTGGTTGCACAATACATTATGGACTCGTACCCATAGACGATTCCTGATGTACCATTCGGCATTGTGCGCAGCGGGAACAACTTGCAAGAATTTGCTACTCCGGCAATGCCAACGTTGTTGTTCACGCGCGCACCGCATGTTCCTGCTACACTAGTGCCATGACCATTGTTCGGATTATAGGTGTCGGAGAACCCCGTACCATCGGCTTCTGCCGAGAACGAGTATCCGTTGTAGTCATCCACATATCCGTTCCTGTCATCATCGATGCCATTGCCGGGAACCTCGGTTGCACGAACCCAGATTGCATCTTTGAGATCCTCGTGATCTTGACGTACGCCGCTATCACTGATACCGATCACTACCGAGTCTGTGCCATCTTCAACATCCCACGCAGAAGTTGCTCTAATCAGCTGCAGCAATCCCTGCTTGGACGCTTCCGGATCGTTTGGCTCGCCGCACAGTTCCATCACACACCATGGTGCCGCACATTCTACCGGACCACATCCTAGTTGTAGCGACGCGATGATGCGCTCTGGCGGAATGGATGGATGCTGATACGTGACTACATACGATCGCAATAGTCGCTCTTCAATTGCAAGTGCCTCATCAAGCTGCATCGGCTTCTTTCTTCTCAGCGCTTGATCTTGTGCACGGAGAGACTGCTGCACAAGGAGAATCTCCCGAACAACCGTAAAACCAAGCTTCGCCAATGCATCCTCTGCACTCGCCGCATACTCCGGCGCAAGCCGCACCTTGAGATGTCCGGCTACTACCGCATTGGGCCTGTGAGGGGGCTCGGCATCAAGGTACTGCAGCTGTGCCGCTGCAATGCTGGCAACACAGCACAACCCAATCGCTACTGCAATCAGGCGCTTCATTGACGAATAAGTGTTGCAACGCGATCAACAGACCCATTGCGATTGTAGAACACTACCTGATATGCGCCAGCCATCAGGTTGGATGTGGCTATGGTAGATACCTCAAAACCTACCATGTTCTGCCGCACAACCATTCGGCCTGCTGCATCAACAACGTCAATGCGTTCGATGTTTTCAATCGGTTCAACATGCACATCCCCTGATGTTGGATTCGGCCACATGTGAACGAGCCCCAAGGGATATTCTGCAACAGAGGTCGTTGCATCGATTGCTTCGCGAACGGCTGTGCGTGCTGCGTCTACGGTTGCTCCAACCCCGATGACAACGCGGAAGACAAATGGTTCGGCAGACGAAACCGCACCAGGACGCAGCATACCGATGGAGCCTGCAACATCGCCAGTATTTGGTGTTTGTATCGTGGTGCCGCGTGTAAGGAGCTGAATTCTATCGGACGACGAAAAGCCATCGCCATCGTCGACAATCTCATCGAGCAGCATACATGCCGCTTGTGCGGCATCCGTGGGCTTCGACCCAACTGCAGCAACGCACAACGCCACGGGGTATCCGTCCCTGCTCACGACAAAGCCTGCGCTCTGCTGGCCCCTTGCACTTGAAGGGATACACTCAGTATCATGGACGATACGATTATCCGCGCCGCCAGGACCCAGGTCCCAGTCAAACACATAGCCAAGTCCAATGTTGGAAAGGGGCGCATCAGCACGTGATGGTTGGATCTTTACATTCCAGACTGTAGATGAGGCCGTTGGGCTGATAAACTTACAATCCTGTGTAACCTGCATGCCGATCGGCTGGAATGCCAGCGAGTCAGACATCACGCACGCCGACGGCTCGGGAGCACGTCCGAACGGTTTGGACGTAAGAAAGTCCGATGCAAAAGGAGGATCATTCTTGTAGGCAGAAACCGACAGCGTTCCCTGAGTTTGCGCAAAGAGACCGCCGGATGACAGCATTGAGTAACTCGGTTTCCAACCAAACCCATCTCCATACTTCGGATCGAATGGCGCTGAATAGCCAACCATACCATCGTCCGACATTGCATAGATGAGCCTGTCGTTTTCAAAGCGGTTCATCGAGGTAGGGGGCGAGACCATCACGAAATCCCGGTCTTCATAGTTCGTGCCGCTCATCACGAGCCCCAGCACACAGTCGCCTGTTCCAACTGCTCGCACAATAAGCGTAATCGGCAGCATTGTCTTCACGCTTCCCCTGGGCATTGAACCTACTACCTGACCCTCGTTGACAATGCCGAGATCCCAGCCGTTGGGATCAACAACCCGCAGCATAGTCTCCAAATTCACATCCGCCAGGTAGTTCGTAAGCCGAAGTACCAATTCTACCGTATCACCAACACGGTATCGAGACTCACCTGTTCGAGCAAGCCGAACTGTGCTTCCTGTGATGCGAACACCCGGACGGGCAAAGGGCTCAGCGATCAGTGCGCGCTCGGCGTTGACTCTTTTCGGGACAAAGTCACTCAGCGTACTGTTGGAAATTGAAATATCATCAGATGTTGCGCGAATGTGCTCAGCAGTTTCCATCGGCGTAAGATTCGGCCACTTGCCCCGAACTAAACCAGCCAGCCCAGCAACGATTGGCGATGCAAACGACGTACCTTGAATTCCAAACGACGTGTACCCATCTGGAGCCTCGGTGGTGTAGGCTTCATAACCGGGGGCATACACATCGGAATTCACACCAATGCCACTCGTTGGGACAATGAGATCGTCAACCGTTGTCTCACCAACGCCAAGCACCCCACGATATCCGGCAGGAAAGTTCACCAAGCGCCACGCGGCTGCCACTTCGTCCTGACCATGATTGCCCCCTGAAGCAACAATCAGCACGTTGCTTGCAACGCAATAGTCAATAACCGACTGATCAATCTGGGAAAACGGCTTCACAACACCCCAGCTTGTATTTACAACACGAAAACCGCGCTGCGCAGCATAAATCAACGACTGATATCCAAAGATGATCCCGCCCCCTGTGCGCTTGGCCGTCTTCATCGGAAAGAACCGTGACTTATACCCCATGCCGGCAATGCCCTTGCCGTTATCAGTGGCCGCACTTGCTAAACCCGCAACCTTGGTTCCATGACCATACGACTGAGTGCTTGTTGTGCTTCCGGGCTGCGTACCATCTATCTGGTAGGCAAAGTTGTAGCCATTGTAATCATCGATATAGCCGTTGCCATCGTCATCAGCACCATTATCAGGTATCTCTTTCGTGTTTACGGCAATGTTTGGTGCCAGATCTTCATGATCTTGGCGAATGCCATCATCGCTAATCCCTATTATCACCGAATCAGCCCCTTGGTAAACGTCCCATGCTTCAAAGGCCTTGATGGTCTTCAAAAAAAACTGGTTGCCGATTTCGGGGTCATTTGGAGCGCTCTGCACAGCGGCTACATACCATGGCTCGGCAATCTCGATGCTGGTAGCATGTTTTGAGGTGAGTACCTGAGCGATATGCAAGGGGCTTGCCGGACCCGTAAACCCGACCACGAACGTCCGCGTAAGCCGCTCCTCTGCCGAATACAAGTCCGAGGAACTACTCTGCAGCGGCCTCAGCGCCATTGTCTGTGTTCGGAAGAACTGCGTCTGACTGGGCGGCAGCAGCTGCTCAACAACCTCAAAACCTGGAGGGAGAACATGCTGGGCATCGATTATGCTGCGTGCTTGTCGAAATCGGACGACAACATGCTGGCTAACCACCTCCGAGGTGCGTCCGCCCGAGCTAATAGCCACAGTGCTGATATCTCGCTGTGCTGCAACCTGCAAAGAGCTTGTGCAGAGGCATACGATGAGAAAGTGGACAATATGAGTGTAAGTCTGTTTGTGCATGGCGGTTCGATTTAGCAGATTGCTTGTTCGCAACGACTACCCCTATGGCAGAAGAACAACGATACATCGTCACGGCCCGAAAATGGCGTCCTCTACGGTTCGAAGACGTCGTCGGGCAGGAGCATATTACAACAACGCTGAAAAATGCCATAGCAAAACAGCGTGTGCATCATGCATATCTGTTTACCGGGCCCCGGGGTGTTGGCAAAACAACGTGTGCGCGCATCCTTGCGCGCGCGCTTAACTGCACAAACAGCGTTAACTATGAACCCTGCAATGCATGCGCCTCCTGTACAGACATGCTTGAAGGGCGCAGTGTAGACATCATCGAGATCGACGGTGCATCCAACAACTCTGTTGAGGACGTCCGCAAGCTGCGGGATAATGCCAAATACGCTCCCGTTGTGGGCAAGTACAAGATGTATATCATCGACGAAGTACACATGCTCTCGACGTCGGCCTTCAACGCCCTGCTCAAAACGCTCGAAGAGCCCCCTGCCCACCTGATCTTTGTCTTTGCCACTACCGAAATCCATAAGGTGCCGGCGACAATCCTGAGCAGGTGTCAGCGGTTTGACTTTAGGCGCATGGAAATCGAGACGATCACGAATCATCTTCGGCACATCACGTCGAAAGAGGGTATTTCGATCGATGAGTCGTCGCTGGTATCGATTGCCAAGAAGGCAGATGGGTCGATGCGCGACTCTCAGTCCATTCTGGATCAGGTTGTATCGTTCTGCGGCACAACCATTACCTCGACAGAGGTGAGTAACGCACTTCATCTGATCGACACGGAGTTTTACTTCCAGCTCAGCGATGCAATAACCGCTCACGACATTCCAACAATGTTCACGCATGCGCGCACAGTCGTGCAGCGTGGATACGACCTGCAGGAATGTCTCCTCGGCTTGCTCGAGCACTTCCGCAACATGCTCACGGTGATAACCACCGGCGGCACGGATCTGATCGATGCATCTGGCTCAGATCTTGAACGCTATAAGACTGCAGCAGGAATCTTCACAAAGGCTGACGTGCTGCGCATCATGACGCTAATCACCCAGGGCGAGGCCGTCCTTCGGCAGAATCCTCCGCAGCCCCGTATCCGCTTCGAATTCACATTGGTGCAGCTGGCAGCGATGGATTCCACCGTTGACCTCGGCAATGTGCTCGCCATGCTCAATGCACCAACCATACCGCCTACTGTTCCGCCACATGCATCAACGCAGGTGGTAGGGGGCGTGGCAATGGCTCAACCCATACCCGTGAGGCTTGGCACACCGGTGATTATGAAGACGCAGGAAAAGCCTGTGAGTTCTCTGAGCTCTGGCAATCTTGCAAAACGCTGGTCGCAGTGGATCGAGTCCCTACCGGAACATCTCAGCTTTGTACAGACTGCAGTTAAACAGAATGTGCTCGCCGTGGACATGACAGACGTTGGCATTATTCTACGTCCACAAGCAGAGATTGTCTATCATAGACTCGAAGACAAACTCCAGCAGCTTAAAGAATACCTCCTGGGCACATACGGAACCTCGATCGGCGTGCACCTCGTGCGTCCACGACAGAATCCTGCCCCACAATCCCCTGCGCAGACACCAACCAACGAGATGGGAACATCGCCGTCGGAGCCTGCGTTAGCAAGCACGGCACGCTCCGAGGACCTTATTCCTCTGGAGCAGACGCTTATCGAACTCTTTTCAGCGCGGCGCGCATCTGCGCCAAGGAAGTAACATGGCACTTGCAGAAGGAACAAAGGCACCGTCGTTCAAAGGATCAACAGACGGCGGCGGCACGATCTCGCTGGCATCATTCAAAGCGTCTTGGCTGGTGCTCTACTTCTACCCCAAAGATTCAACATCTGGCTGCACCGCAGAAGCATGCGATTTCCGCGATTCCATGAACAAGCTTGCAGCCGAAGGCGTGCATGTCGTTGGGGTTAGCCCAGACAGTGTAAAGTCGCATGACTCGTTCAAGACAAAATTCGATCTAAACTTCCCACTCCTCTCAGACCCAGAGAAACAAACCTGCACCGACTATGACGTCTGGAAAGAGAAGTCGATGTACGGACGGAAATACATGGGTGTTGAACGCACAACGTATATCATCGACCCCAAGGGCAAGATCGCCAGAGTTTTTGAGAAGGTTAAAGTTCCCGGGCACGTCGATGCCGTTGTTAATGCCCTGCACGAGCTTCAAGGGGCTGCATGATTGACACGCACGCGCACATCGACACAGAGGCATTTGATGCTGATCGCGACGACGTGCTTCAACGAGCGTTTGATGCGGGCGTGGAAGCGATTATCGTTCCCGACATTACACCACAAGCCCGTGGGCATTTAAAGCAGGTTGTTGATCAGCATGATCGTCTCTTCCGCGGAGTAGGGATTCATCCTCACCATGCGGGCCAGATTGATCACACTGACATTGACAACGTTGAGGCCCAGTGCGGTGAGCAAAAAGTGGTAGCAATTGGAGAAATCGGGCTTGACTACTATTACGACTTCTGTACACCTGACGTGCAGAAATTGTACTTTCGCGAGCAGCTTCGCATAGCAAAAACGCACGATCTGCCGGTGATCATTCATAATCGAGATGCAGACCAGGATGTTCTTGACATTCTCGAACAAGAACAAGATGGCAGACTTCGAGGTGTTCTGCACTGCTTTTCGAGTAACACACTGGTACTTGATCGGGCACTTTCGCTAGGCATGCATGTTTCTTTTACTGGGAACATCACGTTTAAGAAGTTCACACTACACGAGGTAGTAGAACGTGTGCCGGTAGACAGATTTATGATCGAAACAGATTCGCCGTACATGACCCCCGTTCCGCATAGAGGCAAGCGCAATGAGCCATCCTATGTGCGACTAGTTGCAGAAAAAATCGCGGAGATACGTTCAATGACGTTTACGGAAGTTCAATCAGCCACAACAGCAACAGCAAAACAACTTTTTCGATTAGCACTTCTTCTTGCGTGCACGTGCATCAGCTTGCAGGCACAGCCACGGGTCCCGAACGAAGACGACTATGAACGCGACTCAGACTACGAGTATGCGATGGATGCCTACTCAGCAGATTCCGCCGCCTACGAGCGACTTGTAAAGCCGCGCGTTCTCGGCTTTGGCATCACTTTGGGCTCCAACACGATCACAGAGCGCAGAACATTCCGTCAGCTCTACCAGCGTGCACTTGGAGAAAACGTGCCAATGCGCTGGCGAGAGGTTACCCAGGATACCGTTGCCTCGTTCTCCTATCCGTCTCTGTCTGCATTGGGAGCAACAATCGCGTATCAGCTCACTCCGCGATTCCTGTTTGAGGGTACGTATCTCTACACCAAGAACGAAGGCGAGCGTGCGGCTTACAACCTACCCCCTATCGTTACGAACATTGCAGAGCTATCCATGCTCTATGCGCTTAACCCATACAATAAGGTCAACTTCCTTCCACAGACTGGTGTTACCTACGCGCACACCAACGATGGAATAACAACAACCTCCCGCTTCGGCGTTATCGCCGGTATTGGTGCTGGTGTTTCCATACCGACGTCGTTTGGTACGTTTTATCCAATGGTGAATGTTCGCTTCGACATTATCATGGGAACGCAGACCGGGATGGTTACAAGTTCGTTCCCTGTGATCGATGGCGAGATCTCTACCAAATGGTTTAACCCGAATGGTCTGCCGAAAGACGAGGCGCTCAGGGTTGCTCTTGCAGAAGGCAGAATTCAGGAAGACCCTGCAAAGCCAGGAGAAGGTGTGTACCTGCACAGATATCTAAACCCTGCAACAGGCAAGGCGTCGTTGTCGCAGGAGATTGCCGATGTAACAACGATCTACGCTGTCCCTCGGCTTACGTTGTTATTCTACCCCAAGTTTTAACGATGACAACTGTTCTGTCGGGTACGGCGCTGTCCCAAGATCTGGCAACGATCAGATCGCAGGACACACACATTGATGTGTTTCGTTCGGCCGTTCACCGCATAGGCCTCCATATTGCTTCCGAGACGCTCAAGCATCTGCCGTCTACTCCGCAGCAGGTAACTACTCCGCTGGAAACAACCACCGTTGACGTTATCAGTGGTAACGTTGTTATCGTGCCAATCCTGCGCGCTGGGATGGGACTGCTTGAACCATTTCTTTTGCTGTGTCCTATTGCGAGTGTTGGCTTCATCGGACTGAAACGCAACGAAGAAACGCTGCAGCCAAATGAGTACTATCGAAATCTTCCACCTTCTGATGCCAGCACAACGTTCATCGTTATAGACCCTATGCTCGCAACTGGTGGAAGCATGGTTGCCACGCTAGATCTGCTAAGCCCCCTGCCTCATCAAAAGATACTCGTTGCCTGCCTGATAGGAGCTCCCGAAGGTATTACTGCTGTTGAGAGCGCACATCCCGATGCGCACATTGTTATTGCTGCGCTAGACCGTCAGCTTAACAACGTTGGCTACATCGTCCCTGGCTTAGGTGATGCTGGCGACAGGCTCTTTGGTACTGAATAAGCCGTAGTCTGCGCTGGCAGGCATCTTATGATCTTGCGCCTATACTTTCTCTGGAGCGCACCATGAAGATCTTCACATTCAACGGACATCGCGTTGCATTGGCGGATGTTCTCAATGCTCGTGTTACGTGCGACTACCATGCCACGTCCCTGCACATTGAGTTAGAGCTCAAGGGTGGTGCAGTGATAAGCTTGAATGTAGCAGACTCCACAGTCTTTATGGAAGAGTTTCTTACGCAGGTTCGCAGAGAACACAAGCTCACGTAACAGCGTGGCTCAAGTACTCGCCAACTGCAGATGCCAAGGCATCCAGATCTTCCTCTGTGGTGTGCGCATGCACACTGAAGCGTAGGATCGGCACATCGAGCCATCGATGTACTACCACCTCTATGTTGCGCTCATCGTAGAGCCACACCTTCATGGCATCTGTATCTGTGCTGTACGGAAGAATCACTGTACCCAGCTGCAGAAGTGCGTCTTGTCCGCCATCAGAGATAGGCTCAACGCCCTCAAGACTGCAAAGTTTCTGCACACCCAGCATCGTCAGGTCTCTGCAGCGCTGCTGAAGATCCGGCCATGCACTCCGTTCCATCCATCTCAGTGCATAGGGAATCGTGAGAAAGGGGCTATGGTCACGCGTACCTAAAAACTCGTTTTCGTCGATAAAGAAACTGTCCTTTACCGTAGGGATATCGGATCCCCAACTAACCACAAGGGGCTTCATCCGGTTCAGCCATGCATCTGCAACCCAGAGGAATGCACTGCCTTTAGGAGTGCACATCCACTTATGACAGTTTGCAGTGTAGATATCACAGCCTAACGTTGAGAGGTTCAAGGGTATATGTCCAGGAACATGCGAGCCGTCGATGATCGTGATGATCCCTCGCTCGCGAGCACGCGAGCAGAGCTCTTCGACAGGTAGACGCACGGCCGTAGGAGAGGTGATGTGGCTCAGGAAGAGCACTTTCGTGCGCTCGGTTACCCCAGACCAGATGATGTTAACCAACTCTTCCTGCGTAGGAACTGGAATTGGAATGTGCACCTGAACATAGACTGCCCCTTTGCTTACGGCATGAGCGCGCCATGCTCGATTGCATGCACCATACTCGTGATCGTTCGAAAGAATCTCATCACCAGCTTGAAGCACTTCGGCAACGGCATGGGCTGCAACGTTTACCCCAAACGTAGAATTCGTAACAAAAGCAAGATTCTCTGGCTGAGCACCAACGTATGCAGCCATTAACTCGCGAGCGCTGCGCATGTGGTGCATAAGCTCGCGGAAGTACAACACTGGCTGTGATTCAAGTTGCTCAATCCACCGACGCTGCTCGTCAAGAAGCTCCTTTGGACATGCTCCAAATGATCCGTGGTTAAGAAACGTAATGTCGGGTCGTAGAAGAAAATCACTGCGAGTTAGCACTACAACCTCAATCTCTAATGGTAATCTTCACTGAACGGTTCGCAATGCGTTCCATTGGAGTTCCGTTTTCGTTGGCCTTGGTCTGATAGGTACCTACCGTTACTCGATCCTTTGGAATGCCCAACGAGAGGAGTTTTTCTACTGCGGCGTTAGCTCTGCGCTCTGCCAGTGCAGCATTCGAGGCATCCGTGCCCAAGTGATCAGTTGTTGCAACAAGTTCAGCTCGCTTACCATCGGCAACTGCTTGTTGAAGCGCTGCAAAGACCTGCTCGTTGAAGCTTGTGATCGTTGAAGCATTGAAGTCAAAGTAGCACAATGTAGCTGGTGCGCTGGTGCCTGCATCGCGGCTCTGGCCTACAGGCACTGCCACAACGGAGGTCGTGGGCTGCACGGCATAACTGATCTGCTGTTCAGACGCTGCCGTTGTTGATTCGAATGCAACTGTTCCGCGGATTGTTACTAACTGGCCTTGCTGCATTGACCGTATTGCAGTCGAATCGATCTCAACAGCATACGTTGGGCCACTACCGTCGACTCGGAGGAGTCTGCCATCAATAGTAGCCGTAAGAGCAGAGGTGCAGCTTGTATCGCATGTTACGAGATGACCAACAGGAATGCGAAGCGTCTGCACTGTTTCTACACTGTCGAGCGTTCTATCTACACGGAAAATCTGCGGAACGCCATTCACAAGAAACTGAACGCTACGATGCTCTTCTGCCAGTTCTGGGTACTCAGCTGCAGCTTGCTTCACAACGCGCATTTCGAGTCGTTCAGGTGAGATACCAAGCAGACGCACAACGTGTGCCGTCCGCTCTCTTGCTACAGCGGGTTCTTCATCGTACGACGCCGACCCGATGATCGTAAGCTTTGCATCAGGCTGCTGACGCATGTATGCTGTAATCGCAGAAGCAACGTTTTGCTGCAGTCGCTGAGCAGGCTGTGCGCCGCCGAGCACTTCGGTGCTGTTCTTTGCAAAGAACAGCAGTGGTGCTGCATCGAGGTATTCCCGCACAATCTCAACACGGATAACTCCGTTGAGAGACGCAGGCGTCATCTCTGGCACCATGAGCTTAGACGATAGAACAGGCACCCGCTTCGGCTTCTCCACTACAGGTGGAGGCGGTGGCGGTGGAGGCGCAGCGATAGGCTTAGGAACTCGAAAATGTACGTTCACACCAACACGAAACGATGTAACACCCCACGACACCGCAGATGTCAGATCTGTTAGTCCAATCAAAGTCTCAATCCGTGGCTCAATCGTGCGCCGTGCATCAAGCTCATGCATGTACCCAACGCCAAGTATTGCAGCAACAAAGGGGCTGGCAGGACTTGGGATCTCTCCATTCGAAATGCCCCGTGTACGGCTTCCTGTTTCAAAGGTGTACGAGGCATCCGTTGGCTCGATCAGCTCTTCTTTTTGATTGAACGTGGAGCTGACAGGAAATCCTGCAAACAATCCAGCAGATGCCGACAGCTGCGTTCCTGCAATGTTCTCTGCGCGGAGATATGGCTCTACACCAACAGTTGTGAAGGTTGCATCAATCGTATGACGCGCAACACCTCGTGTAACGTTTGGTCCATTGATCACCATGCCAATCTCTTCATCATCGGTAAGTATGCCCGAAAATCCGGTACCACTTACGCGCACACCATATGCGTAGGGCATACCAAGGAGATTCGTCTCGGGCTGATAGTCTATGTGTAGCGAGTATCCGAGGTGGAAACCGCTGCCAGACGTATACTCCGGACAGCAGGCGGGAAAGCTCGTGAGCTGGCGGAAGTTAGCCGTATGCTGATTGATACCGGCAGCAATACCGCCGCCAACACGCAGGCGTGTAAGCGTTGTATCATGCGCAAGAAGCGAGGCTCCGCTCAACACAGCAATGCATACATAGAGAAGGATCATCATGGCTTAAGCACCACCATAGATGTTGCGTGTGTTGATGCAGCAGAACTAGCAATAACGGTGTATACACCTGGTGTAAGCTGTCGCACATCAACATCTACTACCATGACACCTGCCTGGACATAATTCTTTGACTCAAATGCGATAGCCCCTTGCTGATCTACAACTTTCAGCGTTACGTCTTGTGAAATGGGCGACTCAATCGTTACGTGCGCGGCATCAAATGCTGGCAGGGGGCTAATCGATCGTACGATAGGGCCACCGGTAACAAAGACATGCCTGTAAGGATTTGGATTGGCAATGCGCAGTAAACCGGGCTTATAGCTTGTCTGAACTTGTGCACCAAATGCACGTGCAGCTGTATCGAAGGTAACCAATGATGAGTCAAACTCGGCAATTCCTGCACGTCCGATAACGTATGCAATAATGCTCTCTCGATGAGCAAAGTCCGAGTTCATGCGCAGCGTAATAGACCGAACATCACCATCAACACGTTGCGATACTATCTCGCCAGAACCGCCAATCACGCGAAGCGAGTCTGCATAGAAGTGGCGCTGATAGGTTTGCATCACGAGCTCGAGCGGACGCACCCCTTTGTACGGCACATTACCCGCGATGTTTGCCACAATAGGAAGCTCTGCGGCTGTACGCGGATCAACACGCACATCCCTCATCCAAACCGATGCGGTGCCTTGATACTGCACAAGCCGAATGCTAGATGTGGCAGCACACGGTGTTACCTCAAACACAAGTTCATCGCTGCCGGATATAGTACCGCCCGTGTGCCTGATAGGCAGTACGAGAGAGTCAGCTGGCGGAATCACAACCGGGAACACCGTGCTTGTAGTGAATGGTGCACCCGATGTGAATGTTGCTGCCGATAATGTTATTGGATTTCCAGTGCGGTTGGATAAAACAACACTACGCTCAGGCACATCGGAGATGAAGGCAAGAATCGGATGCGAGATGTCAATATCTGCGCCGGCGCCACGCCCAAGAACTCGTATCTGACGCGCAGTAGCACTCTGTCCTGCGTAGCTGATCACTACTTGATCGGTATCATGTCCACGCTGACGTGGAATAAACAAGACTTCCACACTCATGCTTTCTCCAGGCTGCAGCGTATCGCCGGGCCTGTATCCGCGAACGCGATACTGGGAAGAGATTCCCTTCCTCATCGAAATGCCATCGATTACTACCGGAATGGGGTCGTCATTGCGAACTATGACAAACGTCTTCCGCGCCGTATCACGCACGCATACATCACCAAAGTTGGTCATGTCTCCAAACGTTGCCAGGTTTCGATCGATCGATGTGATCACGATAGGAATGCGGAAGATGCGCTCGCATGCATAGAGCTCGAGTGTGTCTGCAAGGCTACCGGTGTCTTTGGGGACAGCTCTAAACTGTACACGTAAGCATTCACCAGGGCGTATTGTATCTCGCTGAATTGTACCACGAAGTGCTAGCCATGAACCTATCTGCAAGTCTCCACGTTCGAAGATCACTGGAACGATTCCATTGTTGCAAATGGAACCACCTATCAGTGTATCAATCGTGGCGCCAATGTACTGGACGCCGAACGAGAGCTGCGGTGTGGCAACATCGAGCGGTACAATGCGGAAGGTTGCATCAGACTCATCAGATTCGGGCGTGATAATTCTCCTCAGCAGAAGATTGTCCCGCGTGTCTTCAGAACAGGATGCTAGCGTGGAACCATCAGCCCCATACTCAACGTCTGTCATGAGTTGACTATGTCCAGGCATGCCTGGGATGGGACCAAGGATCTGTCTATTCACTACATCATACTGCCGGATCTGAGGCTGTCCGGCAAACCCCATGGTGATGTATGTTTCGCTCGGATTGATGGTTACACCAACAACGTTAGAGCCTTCTCGGTAGATAACGCGGATAAGTGAATTGGTCTGTGTGTCGTAGACCAACGTGCGCTGCTCCTGAGGAGCATTACCCAGACCAGGGCTTGCCTCGCCTGCAAGTGCGATCAATCTATTGGAGCGCGACACCGACAGGTCTCGCACGGCAGGACCACCCATACGTGGGAGATCCGCCTGAAAACGATAGCGCTCTTTTCCAGTGTTTGGATCGAATCGAAGAACATCGCCATTGATGAGCGCCAGCACAAGGATTCCGTCGGTTGAGCGCGCAGCTGATGAAGGAGCCCCAAGAAGCACTTCACCTGCAGCTGCAAGCGTAGCGCCGTCATAGACGCGCAAGCGGGCGCTCATCGTACCAGCAACGTAGACCTTTGTAACCAGGCTGTCGGAGATGACTTCTCCAGCATTGAGATGGTCTATATCAACCTTTGCCACGGGCAATGCAGTTCCGAGCTCGAACTTCAACAGTTGATCTTTCGCTGGGGCGGGCCTATCGACAATTGCTGCCAAGCTGCGTGAATTACCCAGGTATGAAAGCCGAGTAACTTTTGTTGATCCTGGCACGACACCTTCTGCTACGTATGAAACAGTTTTTGTTGATGTAGCAACATCCCATTCAACGATGATTCCATTTTGATGTGCAACTGCGAGGTAGCGTCCGTTTTCACTGAATGCGATGTTTGTTGCAGGTGAACGCTCTCCATATAGCCATCGTGCTCCCGAAGCGCCCTGCTTTTGATAGACGCGGATTTTTGCCTTGTCTGTGTAGTCTACAGGAACCTGCCAGCGAAGAGTAGAATCAAGCGTGGAATCGATAAACTTCCATGATGAACCGCCGTCGGTCGAGTATTCGACGTGAGCATGAAATCCCTGGATAGCCCCCTTCCATGCAACTGTTACATCCTGACAAGCTGCGAGATTTTCGCCTCCGTTCGGAGTGAGAAGCTTCAGGATAGTTGTAGGCTTGTAGGTAGGGGTATTGGCAAAGAGCATTACCTCGTGGCGCATGCCCCCTTCATAGACAATCGTTAACACATCACTGATTGGCTCAGACGAAGATGGCTTGCAGTAAAGATCAAAGCGATAGTCTGTGCCAGCGTCGACACTTACAGGGGGCGCCTTAGCTCCGTAGGTACCCTTCCACACTATCCGAAAGTTTGAAGAAGATGTCTTGAGGGAATCAATCATCAATCTTCGTTCGTTGCCTCGCTCATCAATTGTGGCTGCGAACGTGCGGAGGTTGAGTTTCCGCATCACCTCTGATCCTGGTGTAACATCACCGAGATCCAAGAAGAATGGCACGCGTCGAAACAGACTGTCGACAACAAAAATTGAGCCGCCGCGAGACGCAGGAAACGCATCCCATGTTATCGGAAGTTGTCCAACATCTCCAGAACGAACAGCATATAAGACAAGGTTGGCGCTCGTTGCGGTAGGAGTGCTGTTAACCTTCGTGCTAAATGTAGACGTTGTAAAGCGCAGTGTGTGAATCCCCGAACCTTCTTGAGTAAGACTGGTAACGCGACGGAACACGTTTATCTCAAGGAGGTACAGGTCGGCAACATCAACATTTGTGGGCTGACCATTGAGCGTGGCACGAAATCGCACCGTGATCTCTGGAAACTTCGATGCATCAACTGATGATCCAACACCAGGAATTGCAACGCCATTCAGTGTCAACTGAGCATAGCTGTCAAACGTGCATATCAGCATCAGACACATTGCCATCATCACTGCGGTAATGCGTCGACGTGTGAACACTCTAGGTATGGATAGGCTCATACAGGAAAGAAGTTGTTTTGATTAAGGACGTTACAACGCCGATGTATGCTCGAAGCGTTCCAAAAACTCGACAACGATAGGGTCTTTAGAGGCCCGCAGCTGGTCTACAGTTCCATCAAACTGCACCTTCCCCTCGTGCAGCATAATCACATGGTCGGCAATGTTGTATACGCTGAACATATCGTGCGTAATAACAACGGATGTAACATCCAGGCTCATTGCTACGTACTTCAACAGATCATCGATCTGCTGCGACGTAACGGGATCAAGGCCAGTAGTTGGCTCGTCATAGAAGATGTATGCTGGTTTGCCAACAAGCGCGCGTGCTACACCAACGCGCTTACGCATACCACCTGAGAGATCACTCGGACGTTTCGATGCAAGGATTGAGAATTCCCGCTCGTAGTCTGCGGTTCCTTTCCGCGAGTAATCTGGCAGCAGACCTACAGCGCTCAGCACTCGCCTGCCTTCATCAGCTAGGAGTTCCTTATCTGAGACTCCATGTTCAACCAGACCAATCACCACATTCTCAAACACGGAGAGCGAGTCAAAGAGGGCCGCCCCCTGAAAGACGTATCCGATCGACTGGCGCATGGTAAACAAATCGTCCTTTGTCATGCTCTCGAGCTCGCGTCCATCTATACAGACAACACCCGAGTCGGCTCGTAACAGACCAACAATGTGCTTGAGCAGCACACTCTTACCGCAACCAGACCGACCAATGATGCAGGTGGTCTTTCCGTTTGGAACCGAGCAGGTAACGCCGTTGAGAACTACCTTCGTCCCAAATGACTTTTTTACGTCGCGTAATTCGATCATGCATGTGCCTGATTCATTCGAGCTCTGATCACATCAAGTGTTCCAGTAGGAATCGCATTGATGAGTCTCTTTGTATACTCTTGCTGCGGAGCAGCGTAGAGCTCCTGCGACGTATTCAATTCGACAATCTTGCCCGCATTCATCACGGCTATTCTGTCGCTGATGAACTTTACAACACTCAGATCGTGCGAGATAAAGATGTACGTCAGATTGAATTCGTCCCGCAACTGCACAAGAAGATTCAGCACCTGCGCCTGCACTGACACGTCTAGCGCACTAACGCTTTCATCGCAGATAAGCAGCTTTGGCTTCAGGGCTAATGCACGTGCGATACAGATGCGTTGACGCTGTCCACCAGAGAATTCATGCGGATAGTTCGAAAAATGCCGTGGTAGCAGGTTAACCTTATCCAGCAGGTAAAGAACATGCTCTTTACGTTCCTTTTCGTTAGCACCAATGTTGTGAACATTCAGCACCTCCATGATTGCACTGCCAACACTCAGACGCGGATTCAGCGATGAGTAAGGGTCTTGGAAGATGATCTGAAAATCCTTGCGCATGGTCTTGAGTTCAGCAGTGCCAAGCGAGCGTACGTCTTTGCCATCGAACATGACCTTGCCACCTGTAGGCTCTACCAGACGCAGTACGGCGCGACCAGTTGTGGTCTTCCCGCAGCCAGATTCACCCACGAGGCCAAGTGTTTCACCAGGCATAACAGAGAATGAGATGTCGTCTACAGCTTTTACGTGCCCTGACGTACGACCAAAGAACCCACTTTTTATGGGAAAGTGTACTTCCAGATTCCGCACATCAAGCAAGGGGCTCATGGTCTTGAGCTTTGCATTACGCTCGTCGATCTCTTGACGCGAAAATTCAAGCTCATGTACGAGCGACTCCACGGTGTCGCGCGACCGTGTGGTGATGGTACCATCCGCTGCTTCGTCCATGAAATCACGAACGGTCGGCAGAACCTTCAGCTTCTTATCAAGTCGTGGACGGCACGCCAGCAGCCCCTTTGTATATGGGTGCTGAGGGTTCTCGAAGATTTCTTGCACCGTCCCCTGTTCAACGATCTTACCCTTGTACATCACGATCACATCATCAGCGATCTCGGCAATCACGCCGAGATCATGCGTGATGAACATCATGGACATGTTATGCTGCTTCTGCAGGCCACGCATCAGGTCTAGGATCGTTGCCTGAACCGTTACGTCGAGCGCTGTTGTTGGTTCATCGGCAATGAGCAGGTCTGGATTGCACGACATTGCCATGGCAATCATCACCCGCTGCTTTTGTCCGCCCGAGAGCTGGTGCGGATACGACGTCATCATCTGCTCGGGACGCGGCAGCTGTACTTCTTTGAGCAGCTGGAGCGTACGCGCCTGTGCTTCTTCTTTCGAAACTTGCTGATGAAGCCGAATTGCCTCAACGATCTGATCACCGCAGGTAAACACGGGATTTAGCGACGTCATCGGTTCCTGAAAGATCATCGCGATCCGATTGCCGCGATACGTGCGCATGGTCTCTTCTGAGATCTGCAGCAGATCCGTTACAGAGCCGTCCTTTTCATGGAAGAGCGCCTTGCCGCCAGTGATCTTTCCAGGGGGCGAGGGAATAAGCCGCATCAAGCTCAAGCTGGTTACGGACTTGCCAGAGCCGGACTCACCAACGATACCCAGGGTGCGGCCCTTGTGGACGGTAAAGGAGACGTCGTTTACCGCCTTAACGTCGTAGACGTCAGAACGGAATTCTGTGACGAGGTTTTGGACTTCTATCAACGGTTCCATAAGGCGTCAAAGATACCGAACCTACGCCGATAGCACACGCCCTGCGTTCAGCTTCAAATAGAGTGTAGAGGCTATGCGTCCAGCCGACATCGCAATTGCTCCGGCCAGAGCACCATTCATGTCCGTTAAGCTCACCAGCAGGATCATCACAAGTGTAATCCCTGCCACTTCAAGGGCGGTTGATATCGTTACCTTAACGTTCTGTCGGCCGGTGATAAGCACCGACCTGTACAGCGAATACGCAACAGCAATCGCGGGCAGTGGTATGATGCATATCGTGGGCCATACGGCAAAATCGGCCAGACGCTGATCAAGTCCATACATCAGGATAAAAACATCGTCGATTAGCGGCGTCAGGGCCAATAAGGACAGCAACGAACTTGTGAAGATCACCGTCCAGATTGCCACTTTTCTCACCACAGCATAATTCTGCAGCTTCTCGCCAATAAGGGCAACCCCTACTTCCTGATACGAAAAGCCGAAGCTTCTAAACAGAAACACAAAGGAGTCAACTACCGGCAGCACGGCCAGCGAAGCAATTGGGTCCGGCGAATGCACCATGAAGAAGGACAACGTGGGCGTTACCAGGAATGCGATGATCGAGGTTGCTGCAAGGGGCAGCCAGAATGTTGAGATCTCGGCGTTTGTCAACGGAAGTGCATCGAGATGCGGACGCTGCTTGTATTCAAGAATGATCGGCTGACACATAATTCGCACTGCAGCAGCTTCAAACATTACTCCAGTAGTAAGCGCCAGCGCGCCAATCACAACACCTTCAGCATTCACAATCTGAGAGTACAGGAGCGCACTCAGCACAACCACAACAAGCCGCACAATCGTGCCGTAGGCAACCACCTTGGTGCGTCCGTTACGGATCAGCAACCCTTGATACAACCGCCGATAGCCAATTGCTGCTGGCCATGGCACAAGCACCATGATTGCCAGCTGCATACGCCATGAAACCTCAGACGGCAGCCCCATAACGTCTGTTGCCACTGCCGAAAACACCCATGGAACACAAACCAGCAGCATACCGGCAGTAACAAATGCGTTTACCTTGCGCGTAAACCTGCGCAGCTGAGTAAATGATGCCCAATCGCGCGACAGCGCCACAGAGGTACTCAGCAGATGTATCACCGGCGCTTCGATAAACATTGCCAGTGCAAAGGCCACGCCATGGGCTGCCAGGTTTAGCTCTGCATTGGGCATGCGCGCTACAACAGAGGCAACCACTGGTCCCTCGATGGCCATCATTAGCCATGTGAAGCTTAGCGGAATCCAAAACCGTACAACATCGCGTGTGGTAAGCATTTCGCAAATTAGCCCCATGGAATTTCATGAAGCGCAACCTGCTCCTCGAATTGTGCTCTACGTGGTACTCGGGGCAATGGTCTTTTCCGTTGTTGTTACCGGCGGAGTTGTCGCCCTCTTCGAATACGACCAGCATCAGTCAGACTCAACGTCCTGGATTGCAATAGCCGCGCAGTTTCTCATCACCGGCACCATCGCATTGGTCATGTGGTTCACGCGCCTCAATGTTTGGATATCGCAGGAGGGCATTCGTCTCAAGATGCCGCCGTTTCACATCGGCAAGGGTCGCTGCATTCCGTGGCAAGACATAGCCTCCGTTACTCTGCGCAAGGTTAGCCCCTTTGGAGAATTCGGCGGCTGGGGCATACGCTGGGGATTTGGTAATGGCATGGGCTACGTCTGGAACGGCAAGCAGGGCATGGATCTTACGCTCAACAACGGCAAGCGTGTTGTTGTAACGCTTATGGACATCGAAGGGGCTCGCGCAGCGCTCAAGCAGCATGGGGTAATGCTGCACGAAACAATTTGATAATGCTGATTAATCAACTGCTAATTGCACTGTAACACTCCGGTGAAAGCCCGTAGGTAGGTTCGCGTCCGAACTGCACAGAAATCCTACTCTTCCATTTATCTACCGGAGTTTTTCCAATGTCGTTTCTACGCAATGCCATGCTGTGCTGCTTTACAGCTGGCGCACTTACTGCACAGGACTTCCCTGTGAAAATCGAGCCTGTAACCATGGTTCCGTATCTGATGGGACGCGTGGTTGTTCCGCCATCACCACTGAAGTATCAAAACATCTTTGTCGGTGGTGTAGACTCTGTTGAAACATCAACGGGCCGCACGGTTGCCAAGCAATGGCATGACTACATCGGCTATGCCGCAGACCCAACAGGTCAGTCACTCGGCTATGCTATCGTGAACCATGAGATGATTGAAGCGAATGATAAGATCGGCGACGGCGGCGGCATGACGATGTTCAAACTTGGCAAGAAGGCAGACGGTACTGTCGAAGTTCTCGAGCAGACACTCGCCGATGGCCGAAAAGGCAAGTTCTTCAATGTAGACTTCAAGAACACTGTTGGCGAAACCGGCATGAACTGCGGTGGTATCTCTTGGAGCAACCGCGTTTGGACGGCTGAAGAATGGTATCAGACATCAAACTCAGGCATCAACGCGGCTGGCAAGGGTTTCCGCGACACCT
>JBIJAX010000004.1:0-68577 GCA_044345485.1 Kapaibacterium sp. (SeqCode) | reverse complement strand
AAGGTCTGCCGCGGCATAGGCTGCGCCCATGTTGTCGATGAACTCCACAACGCGCACATTCTCTGGCACGTCTGCACGAACCACATGCCCCTTACCCGTTTGCCACAGAAGCTGCCAAGGGGCTTGCGCTATTGCAGGCAGGGCCGACTCAACAGCAGAGTTGATGGCGCGGGCGCCGAGACTTCCGCCAAACACCAGAACCGTTGGACGAAACGCGTCGAGTCCCCAATACAAACGCGCATCGTGCGCAGACATCTCCTGGTCTATTTGCGTCCGCACCGGATTACCCAGCACATGCAGCTTGTTCTTGACGTCTTCCGTGTAGTGTTTTAGGCTCTCCTCAAAGGCCAAAACGACAGCCGTTGCCTTCGGCACGAGGCGCGCATTGCTTTTGCCAGGATTAAGGTTCGATTCCAGAACGATCAGCGGGATTCCTAACTGCGATGCTGCAACTCCCACAGGATAGCTGATGTAGGCACCCGTGCAGATCACGGCATGGGGCTTGTGTCTGCGCAGCGTTTGCTTTGCAATGCGGATGGACTGCCAGATCTTGAACGGCAGCATCAGCGTGCGCAGGGAAAGCCCCTTGTACCCTTCGATGGGCATTGGCACGTAGTCGTACCCCATCGATGGAATGAGGCGCGTCTCCATGCGGTCCATGCTCCCCATGAACACCGCCTTGAGGCGTCCGTTCGTGAGCATCGACAGCTGCTCTACCACAGCAACTGCAGGAAAGATGTGTCCACCAGTGCCACCGGCAGCTACAACAACGCGAAAATCCTGATCCTGAGAAGGGGCTGACATGAACATCACATTCGTGGAACTGGTTACCAAAATAGGCGCACTTGCGTAATTTATAGACATGCAACGACTTACCCTCTTCGTCATCCTTGCCATCGCTACAATTGGCGCATCTGCTCAAGGCGTTGGTGTAAAGAACTATATCCAACAGGTAGCTGCCGGATGGACAACCGATGCAAAGAAGGCGTTGCCCGATCTGTTGATCGATGCACCCGATGATCCTGCGGTAATGTTCCTGCATGCGGCCTTGATCGACGACCCCAAGAAGGCCTCGCCTATGCTTGAGCGCATCGTTGAAGCGTATCCAAGGAGTGAGTGGGCAGATGATGCTCTGGCACGCCTCGTTGTGATGTCGTCAACAAAAAACGAAAGCGATAGAGCACGCAAGTACTTCGCAACAATGCGCGATCAGTATTCGCAGAGCGATCTGCTTCCACTTGTCTACGACGTAATGCGCTCTACAGTAGGTGCGCCAGCCCCTTCCGACAAGGTCACACCGACACCAGTGTCTACAAAAAAACTAGAGGTCTCTGAGCCACCGAAGCCCGGCAACACAAAGCCGTACACGATCGTTCTCAAGTCCTACAGCAACAAAAAAGATGCAGAGTCTTTTGCGGAATCAATGAAGCAAAAGCGCATGCCCGCCAAGGTTGGCTCTGATGCAACGTCAAAGAAGTTCTCTGTGCGTGTTGGTGAGTATGCAACGGATGCCGACGCGCAGAAAGAGATCGAGTACGTGCGCAGCGTCTGTAAGTGCAAAGCCACAGTCGAGAAGCGCTAATACCGTATGGCATCATCCATCGTTATGCGACTAATATGCTCGCTTGTGGTGGTGCTTGCCCCCTACATCCTGCTTGCTCAAAATGTTGATGTCAATGCCGAACGCGTGTCGATGGACAACGCCTTGCTGCGCACCCTTGATGGTTCGGCATCTGCATTGTCGTCTTCCGTATGGCCAGCCTACATTGGCAATGTCGACACTACCGCATCGAATGCATTTAGCTCCTACGCGCTGAACTACTACTGGCCGCTTGTTGCACAAAGGCCCGACACCACCGAGCTGTTCACTCAATCACATGGACGCTACAGGGGTCTGGTGTTTAACGATGGTGTTGCACGTGTACAGGCAGATCTTGGTTTTATGGCACGTCCAGGAACCACATCAAGCTCCGGTGCATCAGAGTCGTTTCTTCTCGCACGCGCATCAGCACGCGTCATGGGTTCTCTCGGCAATAACCTTGGGTTTTTCCTTGACCTCTCAAACGGCTCGCGTCTGCGCGGCAGTGCTTCGCGCATCGCGCAAACAGACCCCACACTTGCACGGACGCTGAAGTTCACGATCGAAGACAGTGCATTCTTTGACCGCTATATCGGATACGTGCAGTATCAGTCGGAGTATCTCCGCATTCGTTACGGACGCGAAGCATTGCAGTTCGGGAATAGTCCGATCGACAACTTCGTACACTCCATGAATGCCCCCTTGCTTGATGGCGTGCTCATCGACGTGCCCTACAAGCGCGTGCGGTTTACGATGACGCATTCTGCTGCGAACGGACTCGACACAGCAAACAAGGCAGTGCCTGGTAAGTACATCGCTACGCACCGCATCGCTGTTGAGCCAACAGACTGGCTTAGTGTGGGCCTGAACGACATGATCGTGTACTGGGGACGTGGCCTTGATATGGCCTACCTTAACCCACTGGCATTCTTCGTAAGTGCCGGTCTAAGCACGCAGGAGCGCAACGCCAACGACAACTCGCTCATTGGCGCAGACATTACGCTGCGTCCACTCAAGGGGCTCATGGTCTACGGATCGCTCATCGTTGATGATCTTGCGTACTCAACACTCTCCGACACATCAGCAGGCGGTAGTAACAACAAGTTTGCCTACCAGCTCGGAGTTTCTCAGTCCATAGGACAGCAAGGGGCTCCCAGCCGTAGCATCGTCTCCGCCGAGTATGCGCGCATTGATGCATTCACGTTTTCTCATCGCAGCATCAACGCATCGTACACAACGATGGGTGCGCCTATTAGCTACGATATGCAGCCCAACTCCGATAGGCTTGCCCTGCAGCTACGGCACTGGCTTACGCCACGTACCAGCATTCGCCTAGACTTAGATTACACACGTCATGGCGAGAACATCCTCGACAGCAAAGGCAACTTGCTCATGGGCGAAGACCCACGCTATCCCGGCTCGGGCATCCAAGTACCTATCGGCAACGTAGGGGGCGACATCCTCCGTGGCGATGGCGATGCACTTTCCGGAAACGCATTCCTTCGCGGCAACGTCTCGCATCAACGTCGCGCTCGCCTGTGGTTCAGCGCTGAATGGGCCAACAACATCTTTACCGATCTCACCGTTGGCTACACAAACCGCAATGGTGGAAATGGCCCCACCAACTTCATGTTTGGTGCGTTAGAGATACGCGTTGGATACTAATGGTGTGTTCAGACACGCCCCTGGTATTCATTGATCATTCACCTTCCTCTTCAGCCTGAACTGTGTCGAATTCCGTATCGATATACAGTGCCTTTCTCGCACAGCCCCGAGGATTAGCTGCATACCCTGAAACCAGGAAATTGGTTATCGAATCGCACTCCATGAAGCTTGTGGGATTCAAATACCATGAGAATTGCCAACATTGTGTAGTGGGGTTGAATCCTATAAACTCTGGTACAGCTTCATTCATAGGAGAGGTCAGTTCTGTTTCATGCTCATCTAGGTAACGTGAAACAGACATCGGAAGATCATTCGACTGCCTGGTCCATTTACTAGAGGTGCCAAGGCTTTGACTATAATCGTTAAGAACAGAACACAAATCTGTTGAAGCTATCTGCGGAATGTTCGTAAATGTCGGCAATGACGACTCCGTCTGGAGAGAGTTTACAATGCCGCATAACTGTGTTGCATATTCTTCCACTCGTTGAATTCCGTACTTCAGCGTTGAAAGGTACGCTACTGCCTGTTCACGCTTGGTAGCTAGAATCTTACTTTGTGCTTCGCAGATAGATATGAACTCGTCGATTGCCGCATCCTTAACTCCAGTTTTGAGTTGATATTGCGTAACCGGCTGAGAGTTAACACTGATATGAACTATCTTTTTTGACTTTACGACATCGTCAAACACATCGTCGATTGCCCCCTCGCTAACATCGAACAAATCAGACATCAGTTCATCAGCGTTGGCATCGGACAATATCTCTTCAACCGATTCCTTCTGTGCTTCTAGAGCTCCGAAATACAACATAAAGAGTGATCCAAGGGCACGCTCAGCGACATCGTCTTTATCTCCAAAGAGCGCTTCTGCATTGAGGGGCGCAGTAGCTCTCATTTGTTTTACGTACTCCTCGGCAACAGTATACTTTCCAATTCGGCGTCCGTCTGCAATCTTGCCAATCACGCCATGTATTTGTTTGATATACGGGTCTAGCTGTTGATCGGTTTTTCCAAACACATTGAAGGACACGATGTCACGATTTAACACGTTGACCGATGAGACATCGATGGGATTTGAAGGGGAAAATTGAGCACTGGATCTCAGAATCTTACCGAAGGAATCGTATGTGAGAGGATTTACTGCTTTGTCCGACAAGGACGTTAGCGCGTCCCATACTTCCTTTACAGCAGCATTCATAGACTCTAGCCGTGTTGTTAAGGTAGCAACAGTCATCAACGTATCATATTCATCTATACCAGCGGGAGAGCATCCCGTTTGCAGTGGTAGCCCCTTGAGAGAATACAATGAAGTAACCCGTATGTCTTGAAATGGACCGCGCCGTGATTGCAACGACTCGTGCTGCATAAGTAGCGGGCTACGAATACTACATTCAGATGGAACAGATACACGTTTACCCGCTGGATACAGTCGCATCTTCTCAACAACGTTCAAGTAAAATGAATCCCGTGAGACACGTAGTTGCTGCAGACGGCTTTGCAGATCTTTGACCTTCGAGAGTAGTTTGTTTGTCGAAGCTAGGCCACTTTCAATTGTGGCTGCAAGTGATTTGATTCTTGGAAGTGTACTATTGTAGGTAACTGCATCACCGGCAAGATCAGTCAGCAACTTTGCATCGACAACAGCCTTGTGATACTTCCCTCGGTGTGAAACATCAAGCACACTTCCAACAGCAACGTCATCGGTGATTGTGGACCCATACTTTAACATTTCACCTTCATTGCGCTCAGTGAAGATCTCTTCAGCATCATAATGTGCGCCAAGGGGTCCATCTAATGCTGTCTTAATTTTCGCCAATGAATCGCCGAGTCCAGAAAACCGATTCGACTTTTCCATATCGATTGAATCGAGCGTCTTCTTGGTTGCTCTTATGTGTGCGCTGAGATTTAGCGCGATGGTTTCGAATTGTCCGGTTTTGTAGAGGACATGGCCCATCTGTTTTGTTTGTTCAATGAAGCTCTCACCCCATTTTAACTGCCGTACAGTAGTTTTGACAGTGGTATTACTGCTTGCGTCAAGAGCGAACTTTCCAGTGTGCTGCAATGGCATTGCAAAGATGTCCGCCTTTTGAATTCGCGTTGATGTGCCATACAATCCTGAGGTACCAAAGAAGAAGAATGTAACAGGACAGATCTGTTCTTCTGAGACTTCTCCTTCCCGCGCAATACTACCATGAATTGATTGAGGCAGCACGAGCTGTCCATTCGAGACAAAGTGTCTGCACTGTCCATCGATGTAATACTCTGTATGCTTCTCACGTTTAGGCCCACCAGGTGCGTACACCTGATAAGAGAATGTACGTGAACCTAGACCATAGATCACCACAGCATCACGGTCTGTGGGATCTGGCACAACAGCAAAGAGACGACTTACTTCGCTAACGTTCTTTCCAATCGTGTATGAAAGAGCAACTTCATAGACCTGGCCAGAAACAACTGATTGTGATAGCAACACAATCAGAATCAGAATACCCTGTATCGTAGTTTTCATTGTTTACCGTCGCACCGTCGGTGTGTGAATTCTCTATTGTACACGTGCAAAGTTCGTGATTTCTGATCTTCTATTTGTTCATCTCACTTTTGTAGAACCGTTGGTACACAATTCCCAGGTAGCGATCTGAACTCGCTATGCAACGCAACTGTGCATGCATTATGACCGCACGAGCGATCCAGCCCTAATCGACATCTCATGGCGCACATTCTGATGCTCAAGCAGATATAGATCGGAGAGACATTTTGGGCATCAATCGCGTTGAAACAAATTCAATGCTTCTTGCAACCCTTTCAGCGACGAGTGCGGCGGCGTTTTGCATGCTTGCGCTTTTTTCCATACTTCTTTTTCTTCACAGTTGCGTTTGTATACTTCAGCCAAGAAAAGTCTCGCGAGGTATATGACGGAGGTTCTTTTACGGCAGGTGTTGCTGAATTGACGTCATCTTTACGGTGCGCAAACATCCATTCGTAGAGTTTCGCGTGATTGTAGCTCTCTGCAAGAGCGCTATGACCAATGCGAGGCAACTCTGTGTAGAAACACTTGTTGTCTTTCTTGGAACATATGGCAGTGACCATCATACGTGATTGGGACACAGGCACATCTACATCACTTGCACCATGAATAACCCACAGTGGAACTCGTGCAAGGTTTGAAGCCATAACCTGCTTGCCCCCTCCACACATAGCAATAGCAGCAGCGAACTTTTCGGGGTAGGTTCCGACAAGGTCAAACGTGCCATATCCACCCATACTCATTCCCAGCACGTAAATGCGATTTGTGTCGATGGCATACTCGCGAGTTACGGTATTGACGATCTCCATGATTTGATCGGGATTCCAGCCTTTGCCAGATGGACACTGTGGCGCAACAACATATGCTGGCAAGCGAAGTCCAGCATTGATTGCAGCAATGGTACCATACTTCGTTAGAGCATTAATCTTGTTTCCAGAAAGGCTTTTTCCGTGCAGGGAAACAACAAGCGGATACTTTGCATCGCGCAGGGTATCGACGTTGAGCGTATCTGTTGGCGGAACAACAACATATGTATATCCACCTCTTTGAGAGATGATCTTTGCTGTTGGAGGGAATGTTCCTGCAACGAGAACAAGAGATGCAGGTACAAGTGCTAACCCTAGCGCAACGAGCATTTGAAGATAGATTGTCCGCGAGATGCGATGATGCATGCATTGCCTATTGGTACTGGAGAAGCTTCGAAATTACTTCCGATCTGCTGTCGAAAGAGGATTGTTCCATTTGCTCCATCTATGAAATAGAGCCACCCGGATACATCACCAACGCAGATGTACATGTGTCCGTCCTTCGTAGTGTATGCGATAGGTGATGACCACGTATAGGACCCAAGCCTCGTGGTGTACACGCGTTTCCCCGTCGAACGATCGTATGCGATGAGTAGTCCGCTATTTGTGCCTTTTCGATCTCGGCACAATGTGCTGATGACAAGATTGCTTTGCTGGCCTCTTCCCAAGAGTGGTGTCGATAGCATCCCTCCATTGAGTACATGCAACGAGTCACGATATGACCAACAGGTCTGCGAGTCTTCCCATACACGTCGACCATCCAGTGCCGAGAGCTTACGAACGTAGGCTGTTCCTGAATCGCCCTGTTTGTCTACTTCGCATCCCACGTAGACATAAGGAGTATCATTCTCAATACTGACAACAGGTGTTGCATCAGTATCATCAGAATTCTCACGATACCATAGCGGCTGTAACGTACTTAGATCAATACACACAATACTCCCGCCGTTATCTGCAATGATGCCTACCGTACCATAAACGGCCATACTTGCTTCAATACCGAGTTCTCGTTGCCCCTTTACACGGTAGATAAGTTTAGAATGTAATCTTATCCCTGTGGGTGAGCGATGAAACTTGTAAACGATCCCGTTTTCTGCAGGCCAGAATAGGAAATCATCAACAATGATTGGGTTGCTGTCAAAGAAGCCCCATCGTCTATATGCATCACGATCATCGGCCGAATGAAACGCATAGAGTACGCTATCAAACACATTTACACAGCGCGCACCGCTACGATTTTCGTGCCGGATCCCCTGTCCGACATATATCATACCCGGATACGCGGGATCGGCACTTACACTGCCCTTGATTGGATTTCTTGTTTCGAAGGGTGGACGAAGTAGCCTCCCTGACTCCACGTCTAGGGAGTAGACATTACCATCCATTGATCCGAAGATGCACTCAAGGGGCTTCCCATTCCATGAGACAACAACAGGTTGTCCAGTCCATCCCGCACCACCGCCCCAGGCTTTGCGTCGCTGTCCCTGCGACTCAACCTTCGTCCCCGCATTCGTATTGAACTTCCAATCAAGCACAAAACGTGTAGGCACTGAGTCTAGGACTCCTGTTTGCGGCATATCTCGATACTGAGAACCTCGAAACGCCAGAATGTTCGATGTAGAATCGTACACATTCGTCGTATTCGTAACAACGCCAGGGGTGAGCGTATCGTACACAACAACCTTGTATTCAACAAGGTCTGCGCTTGGCTGACGTGTTACACTTGGTCGGGTAACAATCTTCTTGACCTCTGCAGCACGCTTGTGACCAGGCTCTGCTGGTCGCTGCTGCTCACAAGCAATCAAGATGCACAGTCCGAGTATTTGCACTAGTCTCATATAGCCTGCTGCGTCCTAAGGCTGCGATACACCAGCATTCCTATTCCCATTATCAATGCGGTCCATATCAACGAAGGAGGGTAGTCAAGAGCTACGTGAATCAACACCCACACATTTGCTAGTATGAATATTCCGGCAGCTATAAGTACACGCCCCCTTTTTTCAATCTTTAGAATCGATGCAACTGTAATGATGGATGACAGCGTTAGCATCATCGTCGTGTTCTTGATCGTTGCATCAAAGGTGTTCGTAACGAACAGAATGGCCGCAATGAGTGTCTGTAACACGATTGCAAATACCGGTATGCCGCTCGCGTTGCGCCGCGCAAGAATACGCAGCTGCTGATACTGCTCCGCTATGGCGAGTGTGACGCGTGGTCCTGCAAGAATCAAAGAACTCATCGATGAAACGAAGAGAAGACACACCACACCTGCGATAACACCTTGAAATGATCCTGGAAGTATGCTGCGAGCAACGACAACGGCCAAATCGCGCGGCTGACTCATATCTGCAACGCGAAGTTCTGAGGCTGGAGCTGCATATAAGAACATAATGTTCAATGCAATATACAGAGATGCAACCAAGAGCGTACCGATGATCATCGAGCGCGGCAAGGTATACTCCGGTTTCGGTAGCTCACGTGCTAGGTATGTAGAGGCATTCCACCCGCTGTACGTATAGAGAACATAGACGAGCGAGATTGCGAACGCGGTTGAACTCATCGTGGATAGTGAAGTGCTCGTCGGCAGAAAGGTTGTGCTGTGGGCGCCGCCAAGTACAAATCCTAGCAACGCAAACAATGCCAGGAACCCGATTTTAAAGATGGTTATCACAGAGTGAAAGCGTCCACTCGCGCGGTATGATGTAGCGTGCACAGTTGTGACACCGAACAACAGCAACAGCGCCCATACTTCAGTCGACATCCCGAAGAGCTGCTGCGGTAGATAGGCGCAAATAGCTTTCATGACCAGAGCAATTGGTGCCGCAAAGCCAAGAGTAATGCTAATCCATGACGATACGAAACCTACGCTTGGATGTACAAGACGAGAGAGGTAGTGGTACTCTCCAACTGCATCGGGCATATTCACTGCTAGACGACTATAGACGTATGCGCCACACAGAGAGATCACACCCCCTGCAAGCCAGAGCATCACAATAGAAAAGTAATCCGATATGCCGATAAGCTGGAATCCAAGGCTGGAAAAGATCCCTGTTCCGATCATATTGGCTACAACTACCCACGTAGCCATACGCAGCTGATACTTCACATCCCCTCGCACATCGCGTCTAATGAAGCCCCAAAGATGCAGGGAAATATCGATGCTTCTATCTGTCTACTACTATATTACTACTGGCCCAGTGATTCAGTGCTAGTGTGTTAACGGTACATATTGACCGATGTACACGAGGGCCTGTGAGTAGTAGCATACCGACCACACTGCAGTGCAGTATACTGTTCATTTCAAAGTCGTAACTTGATCACTCGAGCATTTGACAAGAACTTACTCAGCATCATCGCACGTCAGGCATGTATCATATCATACGCGTAAACATCATTTGTGCAGGGCTTATCCTTCTTACATCATGTTACAAGCAGGAGCCCCCTACTGAGCAGATTCGCAAAGTTGTTCGAGATACAACTCTTGATACAGTCAAGACTGCAGCTACAGATACTCTTGTTCCGTTAACTGCAGATACAACGATCAATTCGTTCGCAAGGATTCTTGCGGGCCTTACAGTTCTCCCGGGACATGAGCGGCATGCGCAAGAAATGCAAGCACGGATGAAACGATTTGCAGACGGCGAACTTGTCCGCATGCGCACATGGGCTAGTTCTGAGCTTACAGCGGAAGGATCATCAGATGTTGTTTTCTACCCCTTCTCTGGTCCTGATGCACTCAACGTTCTTGCCCTCTACCCAAACGCAAAGCACTACGTGATGATTGCTGCTGAGCCTGCAGGCAGTATTCCCAAGTTGCGTGCACTTCATCACGACAGCATAACAACATACTTACAGTCGGTTGTAAAGGCTACAAGACTCGTCTATGGAGTTGGATACTTTATTACCGATTCCATGCGCAAGGATATTCGACAAACGATTGTTGATGGTGCAGTACCACTTATATCGCTCTTTGTATCACAGATGGGCAACACCATTCTTGGATACGATCGCACCAAGGTGCAGTCGAATGATTCAACGAATAGCTCACAGGTACTGCACGACCTGTATTTCCGCAAAGACTCTGCGAGCCCCGTTCAACGTCTTACGTACATCGAAGCAAATCTTGGTAACAATGTTTATATGGGGCGAACCCCATTACCAAAGAACTCTGCGCTTCGTTCATGGCTTGCCCAGCTTCCACGATCCAATACCTTCGTAAAATCTGCATCGTATCTCATGCATAATCCTGCGTTTTCATTCATTCGTGCCTATGTTTTACGACATAGTCTCTCGATACTACAGGATGATTCGGGCGTACCATATGCAGCATTTGACTCATCGTGGAAGTTTCGCTTCTACGGTAGATACGAACGCCCGATCAGCCAGTTCTCCTGGCTATATCAGGAAGACCTCGACTCGGCTATAGCCCAGTCATCGACAGTACGTCCCGGACTTCCATTTCGATATGGCTATCTGTTTCGACGAAAAGGTCAGAATGTGATGAAGGCGTATCGGTGATGCGTGAAACACCGCAATTACCACTTTAATCACATCTGCCCAAAATTCTATCGTGCGATATTCGCTCGGGGAGCTCACTTAGTCTCTTTGTGGATAAGCAGCGAGTTCAAACGCTCGCTAACGAGCCTTGATTACGATAGGGGGCAATGTGTACAAGGGTCTTTGCATCTTCATCTGCATGCTGATCGCACATGTTGCTTTGCATGCGCAAGCGGATAGAGCACCAAGAGTCGGAATGCTATCATCCGATAGTGCAAAGTTTGACATCGTTAGCACACGCATCGATTCGTTCCCACAGATATCGGTGATTGTGCGAGCAGAGAGATTTACGGGTGAGCCCATGTGGAACCTGGATATCAACGATGTGCAGGTAACAGAAGACGGCATGCAATGCAAGGTGCGATCTGTCAAGACTATATCCCGACAGTTTCCATTCAACATTACATTAGTGTTGGACCATTCTTCGTCAAAGACTAACGATGTGATGAGTTACTATGGCTATCGCAATCGTACACACAATCATGGCCCATTGACAAACGCAAAGATGGCAATACAACACTTTGCAACCTCGTTATCCAACAACCATGATTCTTTGATCAATGTTGTTTCAAGAATCTATGCCGATGGAATTACAGCATTCTACGATGCAGTTGATCGCGCCATAGAGACTGCCGCAAAGGGCAGTGGTATAAAGCTTGTTGTTGCATTGACAGATGGAACTGACAATAACTCACGTCGCTCACTTCGAAGTGTCATAAGCAAAGCAAACCAGGCGAGAATACCAGTATATGTTGTAGCTCTCGGGGATGTGGATACGTATCCATTGATTTCCCTGGCCACGCAAACAAACGGTCAGTTCTTTTATGCAAGAAACTCAAAAGATTTGGATAACGTGTATAAGATAATCCACCAACGGCTCCAGGCATACTATGCTGTGATTTACCAGACGGATAACTACAACCCCAACGCCGTGGGACGAACGATGACCATTACCTATCGGGGCGATTCAACGACTGTTGTTCCAGGATCGACTTCCATTTCACTGCCTGATTCAGTTGTAGAGTATCTCAGGTCACGTAGACGAAATCACATACTTCTTGGATCTGGCGTATCAGTTCTCGCCGTTGGCGTGAGTATCGTCTTACTGCGACGTAGAAAGAGAACGGAACAAGAACAGGCGGCGTAGTCGCGACGTTTGCTTACGAGAGAATTCTCGTGAGAAAGACGTGTTCCTTACAGCTTTTTCTTTACTACCTGCAGCACTTCCTTGTTCGTACTTGCTTTGTGCGCAAAAGCAACGATCTCGAAATTCTTCAAGTTCCAGTAGTTCAGTGTATCTGCCGGGTTGAGTTTGTCTGCAGGCACGGTGTATCGGAAGGTCATTGTTGACTTCGTGCCCCTAGTCGACGGGGTTTTCGAAAGTGTGTCGCCCCATGTGCCATTCAATGAGGCACGGAGTACATGACTGAATTTGTAATCCGTAATGTGCGAAGGCGTTTTACGGTAATCCTTTTGATCGGCGATAATATCGTTCTCTTGTAACCAGACCGACACATTGGTCGGGGCATCAATGTCTGCAAGAGCTTCGGTGCGCACCGTTACAACCAGAGTCTTTGTTGCAGGATAGTATGTGTGGCTCATGCCAAGATCAAGAGACGGTGTGCGCAGAAGCTGTTGCGCAACAACGGTCTCCCACGTTGGATGACCCTGAATAATGCGGTTGTTAATCGTAACTCTATTTACCATACCATTTGGGTTTCCAGCTCGACTGATTTTAAATGCGGCATCGAGGGCATCACCCGTAGGCGTGGTAAAATCATATTCGTAATCGGGAAGCTCTTTCTTTGCAAACAAACCGGCATGGATAGCAGTCACGATCACACGTCCGCCATTGTTCTTATAGAGCCTGTCTGCGATATCAGCAGCCTCCGGACAATTTCCACAGAGCTGCCCTGTGTAGTCTTCGAGGAGGATGTGCTGAAGACCATTCGTGCGCACTATTGCAGTTGAGGTATCTTTCAGCAGAGTGTCTGACGGATCCTTTGGGTTCTTTTCGTAGGGGGCGTTTACAACGTCGCACGAAATGAGAACGAGAGACAATACGCTGGCGATGATGATGCTTTGCTTCATGGTTCGTTGTCAGAATGTGTACGTTACGTTCAACGTCATACCGTTTGATGCAGGCACCGGACGGCATATGCCACCAACACAGAGGATACCACCTCGCACGCGCCCGTATCCAGCTTGCAGGCGAAGAGCGTCTTTTGAATACGCAACCGATGCATTAGGATAGTGCACGCGCAATGCCGGATCGTAGTTGCCAAAGTTGTATTCATCAAACACGGTGAAGTACCAGTGGGGGGCTATCGTATACTCTGCAAGTGCCATAATCCAATCACCATTTTGTAGGGCCTTCTTTGCCCCTTCTTCATGCGTGACGGCCATATACTGAAATTCTGTACGCAAGCTTTGCGTCTTCGATGTCTTAAACCAAAGTTCAAGGCAGACGAAGTTGGCATTGACGATACCATAAATCTTTTCGCCTGGTGTTGATCTGCGCTCGATAACATCCTGATTGTAATCAAGATTTACATAGGTAAGAGTTGCCTTAAAGTCCTTACCAAACTTGCGCTGAATCTCAACATTAACATCGCGATAGTACAATTCTTTGCCCCACATCCAGTTTACATCATACGTGTAGGGTCCGGTGCGCGTTGTATCAAGACCATGGATCAGCGATCCATTCAACGCGATCATCGTTTCCTCGGAACCCAAGAATGAATTCTTCGGTATCGTAATTGACACGTCTCCCTGCAATGCAAACTCACCCGTTGGTTGTGTTGCGTATGGATAGAGTGTGATCAAACGCAACGTGTGTTGCTTTGTGAGCGCGGGCAAGTAGTTTACTTGTTGGGCAAATCCAGTTGCTGCACGATCGCTGCGCATGTCCATGTTATCGATACGCTTTGCAGCAAGATTTATCCCAATGCCAGATGCACCATAGGCTGTTGCTACGTAGAGAGCATTCCCTGGATTAAACGAGTTGGCATTCGTTGCACCGGGGTCGTTGATCTTATACGCATACTCTGCGTCGAATGAGAAATCCGATACGCGCAGATTTGCTCGCGTAGACCACGCCATAACGTTTTGGGGCAGTTTGAGAACATCTTGCTGGTCGGCCTGAAAGCGGCTTACAGCGCTCGCGCCAAGTGTTAAGAACATGCCATCGGGCAGGAGTGAATCTCCCAGCTGATTTACATCGAGGTTGAAGTCTGCACCGCGAATAATGCCCTCGCTTAGGCCGAAAAATGCGCGTTGACGTCCAACAAGCCCCGTGACTTCGATGCCTGCGGTTGGGCGATACTTTAGACGAACGCCATCGAGAGAGTTATCAAAGCCAAGGTTGCGCTCTTCATACGTGCGAAGAATCATTCCCGAGCCAAACTGCTCATAGAAGTTACCCGCCGTTACATCGAAATTGTCGTCGGCAAACTTTGCAAAGCGGTATGGCATACCGATACCTGTACCATCACCAGATGTTCCGTAGCGAGGATCTATACCGAGCAGAGGCCCCTGGTATGATTCAAAGCGAATACCGGCAGAGAACTTGCCTTTTGAATACGTCAGGTTAAAAAACGTGTTCGAAAGGATCTTCTCTGGAACATCAGGGGCCCCAATCAACGAGTCTTTACCGTATTGCTGAAAATCGGACTGCAGAGAGCCACTTATCGTTCCGGCATCATCAGATGAATTGCCTTGTCCCCATGCCGGCAGCATGGCGCAGCAGGCGAACACGCATAGTAGCGTTGTCTTCATTATTTCCCCGTAAGCTTCTTCAGCAGTTCTTCCAGCTCATCCTCGTCCCCTGCCGAGTATGCACTGTGCGAAAACACAACCTTGCCGTTCATCACAACGAATGTGTGCGGAACGTTATTGACATTCATCGCACGCTTAAACTCTTGATTGATATCCAGGAGCACTTCGTAGGTCCAGTTTCGCGACTTGATGAAGGGGGCTACCTTGGACGCATTACGAGCATCATCAATTGAAACGGCTACGAGCGATACACCGTACTTTTCCTGCCATTCTGGATAAAACCCATGATATGTCTGTAGCTCCTGTATACACGGCTTACACCATGTAGCCCAGAAGCTGATAATTACCGGCTTACCAGTGGTTCCGAAATCGGCTGTGTTAACGAGATTTCCAACAACGTTCTTCACCTTAACAGAAGGCAAGGATGTTGTCTGATTATCCTGTGCCATAGCCACTCCATATGAGAGCAGCAAAGCGATGAGAACGTTCATATAGACTTTCATGGAAATCTCCCCTTCGAGCTTCGAGAAATGCATCCGTAAGTGGTAGGTTTGTAGTCACCATCACTTGTAAGGACGTCAATTTATGAAAAGTCATGTTCTCGCTTTGCTCCTCGTTATGGCCTCCATCGGTGCGTCTGCTCAGACGTATTATATCGACTGGAAGCAGCCGAATCCAGTGACAGGTTCTCCATCGATTGCCTCGCACAAACGCGACGGCACAATCAAGAACAGCAATGGAAAAGCGAAGGAGCTATACTTCCGCTACGATCTTTCGGGCATCAATGAAAAGCACCAAGCTCAGCTCTGTATCACGCTGTGCTGGTTCCTGTTCCCGGGCGAAGATGATCCATACCTACGTCCAGGTCAGATCCTTACAGAAACTGGTACGCTCCCGATTTACATCGATCTTACGACCAACAAAGCAGAAGGTAACAGCACGCTCAAAGTGACACTCTTTGATAAGACAGACACTACCGATGCGCTCAACTTCGAAGCACAGTTTGTGATATCCAACAACACATCGATCACAGATGCAGAGGAGCTTGGGTTCCGCTTCGGGCCCCTGCCAACATCGGATGTTCTCTCTGTTCAGGGGGCGAACCTCTCCAACGCAACATCAATTGGTCTCTATGACACAAACGGCAACCTCGTTCGTTCGTTTGGTCAGCCGCAGTCACAATCAACAACACTGCCGCTTGTAGGACTTGCCGCTGGACAATACCGTTTAGTGATAACGCTTCAAGATGGCTCAATGGTAGGTTCTCCGGTAACCGTTATCCGATAACGTCCAGCAAGCAACTACGTTATGTCAACCCGTAGCAACAGCATCCTGCAACGATACCTGCTGGATGCTGTTCTTGTTTCCGCTGTAACCGTTGCTGTCTACATCACAACCTGTGCACCAGGTTTGATGTACACCGATGCAGGTGAGTTATCAGCCGCAGCACACACGTTCGGCGTAGCCCACCCTACGGGATATCCGCTGTTTACGCTCATTACGCACTGCTGGACGCTTCTCTGGCAAGGTGTACATGGACTAAATGTGCTTGCAGCATTGTGGACAGCTGGAGCCGTCGGGGCACTCTTCCTAGCGCAGCGCGACCTGCTACAGCATCTCTTTGACGAAGAAACCCCATCTGTAGCAACCCGATGTTCCGCAGCAGCAGCTTCGCTGTTGTTTGCCTATAGCAGTATCGTATGGGCTCAGGCTACGTCAATCGAGGTGTATTCGCTTCAGCTGTTGCTAACGTCTCTCGCGGTTTTGACATCGATAAACAGCATTACAAAACCTGAGACTGCTGCGCGATGGACTATGCTTACCGGACTCTTTACAGGGGCCATGGTTGCCAATCACCTATCCAGCGTATTCGTGCTGCCGGGCATCGCACTCCTATGGCTTGCCGCAGACCGTGAAGACAAGCTTCGCGGATGGCATCTTCTTGTCTTGCCTGGCCTGGCCGCTCTGGCTCTGTATGCCATCCTACCACTTCGGAGCGCTCAACTTCCAGAGATCAACTGGGGAATGGTGCATCGCAGCTGGGATGCCTTTCTCTATCACGTAAAGGGCACGCAATTCGGCGTATGGATGTTCTCTGACAAAGCGGCTGTAAAAGTCAATTGGCAGATCTTCGGCGCGCTCCTTACGAACCACATGCTCTGGGTAGGCTTTATCCCTCTGGGATGGGGCGTAGGGCACATGATTCGCAAGCATGGCATGCTTGCACTAGCATTGATCATCATACTCGTTGGCAACCTCGGCATCTCACTTGGATATGCCATACCTGATATCGACCCGTACTTTCTTCCGGCAATGATCGTAGCAGCAGTGTTTGTATCGATTGGACTTCGGTCACTGCTACAACGAATGCCGAAGCATACTCAGCCTGGCGTGCTGATACTGCCCCTTGTAGCATGTGTGCTGCATTTCTCACACAACGATAAATCGCATCATAGAGCTGTCTCAGGATACACCGAATGGGTGTTTGCCAATGCCGAACCAAACGCGATCATCTTCACGCGTCAATGGGATTACTTCTGCTCGGCAGCGTGGTATGAACAGCGGATAGCCCGTGTACGCACCGACATCACACTTATCGACAAAGAACTGCTTCGACGGACATGGTACGCCCCCTACCTTCAGCAGCTGTATCCAGCCACGATCGGACGAGCCACGGCGGAGATCAGTTCCTATATGCCTCTCTTGCAGGAGTTCGAGTCAGATGCTGATGAATTCATGGCATCTGGCAAGAGTCGCGATATCCAAGAGCGCTTTGTGTTAATGCTCAACGCGATCATCGAGCGTAACGCCAACCGCCCCATATACATCACACCTGAGCTCCTCAACGAAGAACCGGGCTTTGCCGTTGGATGGGAGAAGATCCCCGCTGGCCCTCTCGTACGCTTGTTCAAACCGGGAATGGCCATTACGCAACGCGATGCTGTCAATGGCCTAGCCGATGTTGTCGCCACACTGAAATCACCGCGTGAGCGCCTTGATAGTGCATTACGCGAAACTGTTCTTAGCGGCTTAGCAACAATGGCGTTCTACAACCTCGACGGGAAACAAGACACTACTGGTTTCCGCAAATACCGGGATTTTGCGCGCGACCTGCATCCAACAAGCCTGATTACGCTGGAGATGGACCGGGGACTAGGGACTAGGGACTAGGGACGAAGTGATACCCGGTACCTCGTACCTTTGTACCTAGTCCCCAGTACCTAGTACCTAAAGAATTCCATGGATCCAGCATATCTCATCTTCGATCTTGAAACTGTTGGTAAGCCCCTTGAGAGCTTCGATGAAGTTCAGCAGGAGTATTTACTACGTAATGCGGGAACCGACGAAGAGAAAGAGAAAAAGATCAATGAGTTTGGGCTTAGCCCTATGACAGGATACATCTCCTGTATTGGCATGCAGATGATGACGAAGAACGGAGATGAATGGACGGCAAAGCGTGTTGCGTATTCGCTTGATCCGAGCATGACGGACGCAGACGGACATACACAAGAAACGCTGCCGAGTGGTGCTAACTGGTACAGAAGCTCCGAAGCAGTGATGCTTGAGAATTTCTGGAAGTTGCTAGCGCATCATCGGGGAATCACGCTGATTTCTTTTAACGGACGCAACTTTGATGCACCGTGGCTTATGCTTCGCTCTGCAGTGTTGGGCATTCGGCCGTCGCGCAATATGATGGACGGAACAAAGTTCAATTATAGCGGACACATAGACCTGCTAGATAGGCTTACGTTCTTTCAGGGATCTGCCAGCGGAGCAACACGCAAGTTCAATTTTGATTTCTATGCGAAGTCATTTGGCATAACATCGCCAAAGGCGGAAGGTGTAGATGGGTCGATGGTTGGAGAACTCTTTGCTGCTGGACGTCACGATGATATCGCAGAGTACTGCCTGCGCGATGTTTCGTCTACCTGGGATCTCTTTGAGGCCTGGGAGCGCGTCCTGCGTTTTTAAGCTTCTGGCAACTCGTGCTTTGTCCGAAGCACATAGATGTATTGTCCAAGCTCTGCCGACAGAAGAAAGATAAAGGCAGAATAGTAGAGCCAAATCGCAAACGAAGCTACAGCAACATATCCGCCGTAGATCTTACTAAAGTTTGTGGCACTGTAGACATACCATGAGAACAGCATTCGCGCTGCCTCCCAGAGCACAACAGCAAAGCCAGTGCTCATAAACACAATAGGCCATGGCAAACGCTTATTGGGTACGAGTTTATACAGGAGCAGAAATAGCACCGACGTTGCAATAAGCGAGGCAGCCTGAACTGTTAACCCAAAGAACATTCCTGTAGCCCCGTCCTGGATCAGCGACACCCTGTATTGATCGGTAAGTGTGAGTAAGGGGCTTAGTAGCGTTACCAACAGGATAAGAACCACGATTACAATCGTGAAGGCCATATCCTTGAGCTTGTATAGAATAAAGAACTTTGGAGTGGGGATATGGAAGATCGCATTAAGGCCAGTTCTCAGAGAGCTGAACAATGCAGATGCCAACCACAACAACGCAACACCAGCAATCCAACCAGCAGCAGTGCTGTAGTTGAAAAATGCTCCAACTTCATTTATGATCGAGGCAACTATTGTAGATGCCTGCGTATTCTTCGGTAGTAAGTTCTCAAGCGCTGCTTCTACTGTATCCTTGGTTTGCTCTACATCCATCACGCCACTCACGAGCGAAACGATCAGTACCGTCAGAGGAATGATGCACAGCAGCAGGTTGAAGGCGATGCCAGACGAGAGAAGAAATATGTGACGTCGGTCCGTGATATCAACAAAGTCATAGATCAGCGTCCAGACCCGTTTGAGAAACGGCAATACGCGCTCAATAAACAAAGGCATACCTCAAAAGTACGGCATCGAAGCTAGTTTTGTCGAATGACCACTGCGCCCCGTACACGAATATCTGCGTTCTTTATAGCAGTGCTTACTGTGAGCGCCCTCGTTGCAGCGGGATGCGCGTATAAGGTTGCACCAAGTGGCGGACCTCAAGACAGTATTCCTGCTGCCATCATCGGCGTTGACCCTCCGTCGGGATCGACTAACGTGACATCAAATGAAATCCACATTCAATTCGATGATTACGTTGATAGAGGAATTCGTAATTCGATCACGGTGCTGCCAACAAAACGTTTCTCAACATCGTATGCAGGGGATGAGATTGCGATTGGCTTTCGAGAGCCCCTTGACTCATCAACAACATATAGCATAACGATTGGAACAGACTGGACAGATACCCGTGGTAATCGTCCGCTAGAAGCATACACCTATGTTTTTTCAACAGGGCCAATGATCGATAGTGGTACGATTGGCGGACGCATCTCGGCAGCAACTCTGCAAAATGTTATTGTGATGTGCTATCCAAGAGCAGACACGCTAACTGCGGCCTTCACACCTCTATTAACGAAAGCACCATACATCATTCCCGTAGGAACGAGTGGCGTATTCACTGTTAAGGGGCTTGCAACTGGACGTTACCGCGTTGTTGCGTGTAGGGATGACAATAAAAACTCCATGCTCGACATGAATGAGGACTTCACTACTGCCTCCTCTGATATCGATGTGTCTACAGCTCAATCCGCACCACTTCTACTCCGGCTTGGTAAGGCACGAGACCACGAACCTCCCCAGATAGCTCGTGTACGTGGCAATACAAGTACGCTCGCAAGCATACAGTTTACTGAGCCCGTTCTGCCGTTCAGCACCTGGGACAGCGTTATCACTCTTGCATCGCCTGACGGTCGACTAATCCGTCCAGCTGCAATCTGGCCCTCTCCAACAGCGCCAGACGTCGTGCTGATAAGGTTCAGCATTCCTCTTGATTCTGCAACCTATACTCTTCAGATAGCTCCGCATAGCATTCGAGATTCTGCTGGTACGATGAATGCTGATACTGCTGATTCGAAGAAGATTCAATGGACAACCCGGCAAGACACAACCCGTCTGCGCATAGTGCAAATTGCTCCGCGCGATAGCGCACGCGATGTATCAGCGGATACTGTTCTACGCGTAACATTCTCGGATGCCGTTGACACAAGTGACGTCCGCATTTCACTTTGGCACGAGCAGCCCCAGGGGGCTGTCCCTGTTCGCACACAGTGGATTTCACCAGCCGAGCTTGAGATTCGTGCGCTGCAGCCGCGTCTGCCGAAGACATGGTATAGAACAACGATCGTGGCCGACCGGCTCACATCGTTCTTAGGCTCTTCAGCGCCTACGGACACAGTACGCCATGCAATGCTCACGTCAACGCGAATGTCCGAACCAGGAACGGTAAAGGGCAGACTTGATGGTGTTGTGCAGCCCCCTACAGGTATGAAATGCATCATGCGACTCCTTTCAACACAGGGCGCGGTTGTTCATACAGCAATAGTTGATAGCTCCGGAGTGTTCATCATTGCCAACGCACCACCGGGCGAATACACAGCTGATGTGTTCCATGACCGAAACGGTAATGGGCAGTTCGATCATGGTGACTGGCGTCCATTTTCGTTTAGTGAACCTTGGTGGCCGGTTCGAAAAAAGGTGGTCGTACGATCCCGCTGGACGCTTGAGGATGTGCTGTTAGAGGTAACTTTGCGGTAACAATCCCATTACAGCTTCATGATCTACCGATTCCTTCTCGCCCTTGCTCTTTGCTCTGCCGCAGTTCATGCTCAAGTAGATTTTACGGGGCGTGTTGTTGCCGAACGGCTAAACATCCCGTGGGACATGCTCCAGGGTCCAGACGGCAAGATCTGGTTTACCGAACGGGTTGGTCTAGTATCCCGCATTGACCCAGATACTCGTAAGATCGACACACTACTGGATATGCGTAAGGGTATTCTCCAGCTAGTCGAAGTTGGACTTCTAAGCATGGTGCTGCATCCTGATTTTGCAGACACGCCCTATGTGTACCTTTCGTATGTGTATAGAGACACGTACGACTGGGTAAAGCATGTGTCGAGGTTTCGCTTTAACGGTACCGCCTTTGTTGACGAACAAGTGCTCTACGAACTCCGTCCAGCAGAACTTTGGCATCAGGGATGCCGAATGGTTGTGTTACCCGACAGAACATTGATGTTCACTAACGGTGATCAACCGGCTCCCGACAGTACATACAGTCCAACGTCGGAAATCGGAAAGATCCTTCGTATCAATCTTGACGGGAGCATTCCCACTGACAATCCATATCCGAACAACCGTGTATGGTCTCGTGGACACCGCAATCCGCAAGGTTTGTGTGTATTGCCCAACGGACTTGTCTTTTCCTCCGAACACGGCAACAACATTGAAGACGAGATCAACCTTATTCGCAAAGACGGCAACTATGGCTGGCCAAAGGTTGAGGGCATGTGCGATACTCCCGAGGAGCAGGTGTTCTGTCAAGCCAACAACGTTATCGAACCAGTCTGGTCAAGCGGCTATGTTCAAACGTACGCACCAGCTGGGCTTGAGTACTACGGGCACGACAGGTATCCTTCGCTAACAGGCAAACTGCTCTCTACCCACCTGAAGTCATCGCGCATCATGGCCCACACATTGTCGGATGATCAACAGCGAATCACCGATACGAAGTACTACATCGAGTACCGCTACGGACGAATTCGCGATGTGCTGGTGATGAAGGATGGACGCGTATTTGTCTGCACTGGTAACTCCGGCTACAAGAACATTGAACCTTTTCCGAAGGCTGCAGACGATCAAATCATCGAACTCCTTCCAGTATGGCAGTATGAACAGCCAAGTGTAAAAGCGCAGTTCGATACGATCATCTACCGAACAAATGTTGGCGATACCGTTCGTGCATTTGTACCGTTCTGTGGAACAACTTCTGCCACAGTAGACTTTCTTGATTTTCAAACAAACCCAGGCAACACATTTCAGCAACGCCACTGGCAAGATGCAGCTACCACAGAGGGCACATCATGCTGGCCGTTCAAGGTGCTGTATGTGCCCGATAGTAGCTACCCGCACATGGCTCGTGCAACAGCATGGTTTGATGATCGCAACGGAAAACGCGACAGTGTTTCAACAGTGTTGATTGGCCTGCCATACAAGGGGCTTGCACTCTCCGCGCAGGATAGATACACAGCTTCATCAACTACTGATACCTGCCAATTCATCGTTGAGCTCACGAACATTGGCGATACTTCTGTCACCATTTCAAGTTGTGTTGCTACCCCAGATATCCTTGCAACACATAGCGCATCGACGTTCCCACTTACCATTGCGCCACAGCAATCTGCATCGCTTACATTGCGTATAGACAGCACGCATGGGCAACAGCGAGAGGCTATTGTGCGTTTTACCACGAATGGTCTGCGCGACCCTATAGTTACGCTCAACACTAATTTTGTACGAGACACTGTTCGCATATCTGGCGACATCACAATCGCCCCTTTCCCTGTAACTGATCTTCTCGTGCTCAGGAATGTGCCTGCAGGAACGGCAGATGTGCACATATACGATGTACACGGCCGCAAGGTCTACTCGAGCAGTGTTGTTTCCAATGGTACCATCCAGATTCCTACCAAGGACTTTGTTGCAACCGCTGATGGATATGGCTCGTATGCAGTTGAGCTCTACTGCCAGGGAGGCATCCAACGATTTGTCATTATGACAACCCAATGAAACACGTTGTTGTTGCAGATGAACAGATACCCACAATCTCCGACATTGTTCGTGGATGTGAAGTTGTATCGGTTTCTGCATCCGAGATCACACCTCAGCTTCTGCAGCAAACCTCAGCAACAGCGCTTCTCGTCCGCTCCACCACAGCAGTTACATACGATCTGCTCAGGGATACACACGTAGCGTTTGTTGGATCTGCAACTGCAGGAATGGATCACATTGAACCGGCATTACTGCAGGACCCCAACATCAGTGTTATAGGCGCGCCAGGGTGCAATGCTAATGCCGTAGCAGAGTACGTCATGATCTGGCTTCAACACCTCGAAGTGGATTCTACTCTACCTGTTGGTATCGTTGGCTTCGGGAATGTAGGGCAGCGCCTCGCACGGTATGCTCTTGCACGCGGTCATCGCGTATTGGTAAACGATCCGCCCCTTGCAGACCTCGGCTATGTGTTCCCTGATTGTACCGAGCACGTATCTCTCGACTACCTCATCGAGCACTGTAATGTGATCTCAATCCATACGCCGTATTCAACAAGTGGACCTCACGCTACCCACAATCTCATCAATGCAGACCGTGTTCAGCGCATAAGATCCGGATCGCTCCTGGTAAACACAGCTCGAGGCGGAATCATTAACGAGCAAGCACTATGTGAGCGCGTGGCATCCCGAGAAATGTCAAGCATACTAGACGTCTTTACATCTGAACCACTCGTAAACATTGATACGATCAGAACTGTATCGTATGTAACTCCGCACATCGCTGGATACAGCATAACAGCAAAGCTGCAGGGGGCTCGGATGATATTGAAGGCATTTCGTGCGTTTGCTGGAATCGAGTTCGAGATTCCAGAGCTGTACGATCTCGTACAGACGATTTCCAGCAAACAGAATGATGCGTCAATCATAACCGACCATCCATTCCGAGACACCTGGCTAGCTGATCCAAGACCAGAGACTTTTGAGATGTGTCGTAGATTAACGCCATTACGAACTGAACACATGCAACCACCCACCTGGGAAGAGCTAAATGGCCATCGTGCTTGAAGAAGTGATTTTCGACGCAGTAATGATCCTACGTCCGGACCGTTTTGCAGACAACCGTGGATACTTCGAAGAGACATACCGAGCAGACGTCTGCATCCGGTATGGAATCCCAACAGACTTTGTCCAGGACAATCACAGCAGATCCGCGCATGGCGTGATTCGCGGCATGCACAGCCAGCACACACAACCCATGGGCAAGATGCTCCGCGTTATCAGGGGGCAGATACAGCTTGTAGAAGTAGATATCCGCAAAGGCTCTCCTACATTTGGAAAGCACGTATCTATAGACGTATCGGAAACCAATGGACGGATTGTTTGGATTCCGCCAGGATTTGCCAACGGCTTCGCTGTATTGAGCGAATCAGCAGATGTCGTGTATAAGTGCACAGCACTCTACAATCCAGACGGTGAGATCGGAATCAATCCGTTGGACCCAGCACTTGGGATTCGATGGCTTATTGATGAACCAATTCTCAGCGACAAGGATGCCTCTGCACCACTGTTGTCGCAGATCGTAGCTTAGAACAACCTTCTTATTGAAGGTCCTTGATCAGCTGGAGCGCATCCTGCTTCCGCTGTTGGTCTCCAGGTTCTTTGTTCTGAAGTCCGGCAATTCGCTGAGCGGCTGCTATCGCATCTTTTTCCATGTCCATCTCTGCCATGCAACGCGCATACTCAAGTTCAAACATCACGAAGTTTGGACGCAGCTGACGTGCCCGCTTAATGTTGGCAAAGGCTTCCTCGATGTTGCCCCAGCCTAGTCCAAGAGGCAGGCGCACAAGTTTTGGCTTCTTGACCAAGTTGAGATGCGCTCTACCCAAAATATAGCAGGCTGCGGCGAGACGTTCGGGGGTGTCGTTGTTCAGCTGAATCGCCTTTGTAGCATCATCACGTACTGCATTCACAACCGAGGCAACGGAGAAGATGCCCTTAAAGAGTGCGATCTTGCCATTCGCAGCTGCACGGTATACATACCCTCCCATTGACTTCCCATTCGATGCAATGGCCTTGTTAGCATAGTCGAGAGCTTTGTTGTAGAGAGGGAGCTTTTTGTCTTCCTGTGATTCCTGATCTCCAAGGATCACGTGCAGACGTGCGAGTCTGAACAGCACATCATGAGACTTTGCATCCTCCTTGTAGGCAGATTCGATGGTGTTCTTTGCCCCCTTCACATCGAGAGCTTCAATCTGTGCATCATACTGTTTACAGAGCTGCTGTACGTCTGCGAGAGACACAACGCTGGCGGTAACCAACATGACGAGAAGTATGAGCGAGTTAATCATGATGTAGGGTCCTTTGGTTAAGGCAAGTGTCTAAAAATACACATGCCCCGTACGACATGATAGCCATACGGGGCATGTTGATAAAAATCCCTTAGAAGCTGTAGCGAACACCAAGCTGCAGCTGATAACGAGAAAGAAGATCGTCGTATCCAAACGGGTTCTTCTTGTCTGTATAGCTGAAAATTGGGAGGTTATCGCCAATACTGGCATCCTTGATCATTGTCGACGTTGTCATACCCTCAAAACGAAGTAGCAGATCGCGGTTATTGTTTACGCTCTGCACACGACCCCATTCTGGGTTGATCAAATTAAGCGCGTTGATACAGTCAAGTGTGATCTCCAGGCGATGCCCATTTGTTCCTGGTACCGGAATCTCCTGAGCAAGGCGCAGATCTAGCTGGTGAACGAACGGCTCACGAGCTGCATAGCGGTCCATGATCGTACCACGAGCGGCGTTCAGATTCTCATCGCGGCTGATGTATGATTCAAGCTGCTGGCGAGCAGTAGCGCTAGCAAGAACAAGCGAGTCGCGACGATTTGCACCTGATCCAACAGATACGACGCGACCAAGTAGGATTTCACCTTGATCATTAGCGTTCTTCGGAACATAGATCAAATCATTCTCTGTCTGTCCATCAGCGTTCAAGTCGCCATCATACACATATGAGAACGGACGTCCGCTGCGCATTTCATAGAAGGCGCTAACTGTTGTAGCATAGCCCCCTGCATATTCAAATCGCTTGCTGACGGAAGCTGCTAAGCGGTGCGGAATATCAAACAACGATGCAGAGAGATCGGCCTTGTTCGGATTGTCCTTGATGTGATTGAAGCGCCACTGGGAAACGGCTTGCGAAGACAAACCTGAATTTTGATCGAATGAGCGAGCGTATGTGTAAAAGACACTTGCAAACCAGCCATTGGTAAACTGTTTGCGAAGCTGACCAGACACGCTGTAGCTATAACCTTCACTTGTATTGCTGAGCTCAATGATGTTTGTGAACGGTCCGTTACGGAACGATCCAACATTTGTGCGAGGAGTTGTGTTACGGCCAGAATATGTTCCGTATACACCGCGACCATCTGCAAGGCGACGCGAAGCAACAGTATCAAGGTTGAGATCTGAATAGTAGATATCGTTGAGATTCTTCGTGTAGACTGCCTCTACTGTTCCATACCAGCCATCGATAACTTCGCGGTCTGCTGCAAGATTCAAACGAAGGTTCTGCGGCATCTTGAAGTTGTTCGCTGTTACGTTGAGCTCGGTTACGTTACCAACACGAGCGTAGTTCGCTGGATCTGCCGGGTTGAAATCCTTATTGAACTTCGGCATCGTGGTATCGGTAGGGCTTGCAGGACGGATATCAAGACGTGCAATCTCGACACCGGTATTTGAATATTGGTTTGAGATCCACACAAACGGGATACGTCCTGTGAAGATACCTGCACCACCACGGATTTGCAGCGGCTTCTCGCCACCTGAGTTCCAGTTGAACCCAACGCGTGGTGAGAACAGCAGAGCTGTGCTTGGAAGTTGGTTTGTGAGCAAGCCAAGCGTCTGTGTTGAATCACGGTTAAGCTTTATTGTTTCAGCTGTTGTGTTCTTTGACGCCTCGTCGAAGAAGATAGGCATGTCTGCACGGAGACCAACTGTAACCTTCAAGTTGTCGGCAACTTCCCATTCGTCTTGTGCGTACAATCCAAGCTGAGCTGTTGCAAAGCTGGCAGCCCAATCCGATGGATAGCCAGGGCGGGCAAAGGAATACTGGAGACGCGCAGCTGTGCCATTTCGCAGGTCGTTGAGAGAGTTAAAGCTCCATGTACCAGCATTATCACGAATGAAGAGATTCGAGAATGAGAAGAATTCGTTCTGCGTGCCAAACGTCAGTGTGTGATTGCCCATGCTGTACGTGAGATTATCTGTAACCTCGATCACATTTGTGCTGAGTTTGTTCTGAAGCGAGAAGTTCTCTGCTCCAGCAGTAATGTTAATACCCGTGATTCGCGAATCAGAAACGATCACAGTTGGGAACTTCTCGCCTGCGATCTCACGTGAGTCGCGCACGGTCGTATAGCCAACGATGAGTTCATTCGACATATCATCTGAGAATGTGGAGTTCAACTGGAGAACAGTGCTGTTTGCGATGCTGTTGAAGGTATACATACGGTTACCGAACAACACACCTGTACGTGCCGGGTTGTAAATATCATCAGCAGCGTTAACCATGTTGTGACGGAGTGTAAGACGGTTCTTGTCGTCAAGATTCCAGTCGAGGCGCGCAAAGATCTTCTGGGACGGACGCGTAACCTCTTGGTTATCCAACACTCCTGCGTTATACCCGTAGACCGTATTGAGAATTGATCCCACTGTATCGGCGATTGCATTAATAAGCGCTCCATTAGCGTTCTGCGAGAATGCAAGCTGAGGCTTTGGCTGCGTACGATTGGTCTGCTCTGCATTGACAAACATGAACAGCTTGTTCTCGATGATCGGTCCACCTACACGAACCCCTGCCTGATACTCAGAGAATGAGGCAAATGGTGTGCGTACAGTTGTATCACGATACTCACCAACGGGAAGAGTTGTTCCATCGGCAGCCTTTGACAGATAATTCGTAGACACAAGATCACCGATCATCTTCTCATTACGTGTGAAATAGTATGCAGAACCAGTCCACGAATTTGTTCCACTTCGCGTAACTGCATTAACTCCGCCACCAGAGAACCGACCTTGGCGAACATCGTATGGGGCTACCAGAACCTGAAATTCTTCGATAGCGTCAAGTGAAATCGGCGTTGTGTTAGCCTGACCGCCCGGCGTGCCGTTAGAACCCAAGCCAAAGAGGTCGTTATACTGTGTACCGTCAATCTGAACGTTGTTGTAACGATTGTTACGACCCCCGATCGATGTTCCGCCCCCTGCCGATGCTGTCTGAGGCGAAAAGCGGACGAAGTCCTGGAAATTTCTTGAGATTGTAGGGAAGGATGTGATGACTTTCTCAGATACGGTCTCACTGGCGCCCGTGAGGTTCGAATTGATCGGAGTCGTGTTCAGGGCAATAACGCTGACTGCACCTCCTTCAACAACACCTTGCTGCATGGCCACGTCAAACTTGCGTGTTTCTCCGAGTGCAAGATTTTGGATGGTGTATTCGGCGGTTTTCATACCTACGGAGGTAACAGACATTGCGTATGGGCCACCGATACGTAAACCCGTAATGATGTAGCGTCCATCCTTACGTGAAACAGCCCCGTAGAGTGTTCCCGATGGTGTATGTCTCAACTTGACAGTTGCGCCGGCGATGACATCGCCTTTATCGCTTCGAACAGTACCGTTAACGGTAGCAGTAGTAACCTGTGCATGCACGGATGGCATTATAGCCATAAACACGGCCAGCACGAGTATCAACGTTGTCGCAAAACGCATACCCGATCCTGATTGATATAAGTGAAATGTTGCCTGCAAAAATCGAGGCAAAAATCAGGAATTTGATATTATCTCTTGCTAACAACAGCCCGAATTGGGATCACAGTGGATCAATGGCTTCATGCCGTAAACTGTGATACTAAGCACCCCATCACGGTTGGCATGCATACGGTCAATTTCTTCCTGCCGTAGATACTGGCGCAGCACATCCGCCGGAAGAACAACTGGCTTTTCTTTCTGTACTTGTACCATTTCGAAGCCCACCTCTCGAAGTAACCGCAGATAGTCTACTTCTTGAATGGCTCCGGCTACACATCCGGCGTACATTTCGGCATCATGTTTTAATGCGTCCGGGAGCTCTCCGCGAAGCACAACATCACTCACGCTGAAATGTCCGCCCGGTTTAAGGATGCGATACATTTCAGCAAAAGCCTGACGCTTATCGGGTACGAGATTTAACACGCAGTTGGAGACAACAACATCTGCTCTGTTGGCAGCTATGGGCAGGTGTTCGATTTCTCCCATTCTGAATTCAACATTGTTGAATCCCAATTTGTCTGCATTCTCACGGGCTTTATCAATCATGGCAGGCGTCATATCTACGCCGATAACCTTGCCGTTTGTGCCCACCAACGCGCGAGCTACAAATGCGTCATTGCCGGCTCCAGATCCCAGATCTACAACAGTATCTCCCTCCTTGATCTGCGCGAATTCTGTCGGGATACCACATCCAAGAGCAAGATCAGCCCCTTCCACGTATCCCTTCATTGCTGAGTAGTCCTCAGCGAAGATCGTGTAGTCTACCGTGGAACAGCCTCCAGCCCCACAGCAGGATGCAGCATTCTGTTCCTTGGTCTGTACGGCGATCTGTGAGTACTTCTCACGAACCATGTGTTTGGTTGCTTCTGCTTCTGTCGGTGTGTTCATGATGCAAACCTACGGAGAGTGACTTCATCACATCATCGTCTGTAACCTCTTCAAAGGAATCATACCATTCGCCTATCGCGCCAAGATTATGGGGAGTATGCAGGACGATTAGGTCTTCAACCAGCGGACGGATCATGCGTACCGCCGCCATGCTTGCAACGGGGCTAACCACAACAATACACCGAGGATGTTCAAGGCGTACTACCTCTATTGCATAACGCATCGTATTTCCTGTCGCAATTCCATCATCAACGATCATCACAGTTTGCTGATGCAGGTCCACACGTCCAATCCCGTATCTCTTCATCCGATCCTCTAACAGGCTGCGCTGCCGGCGAATCTCCGCTTCGATGTATGATGTTGGGATTGAGGCATGCAGTGGATCGATATATGCCCCCTTGAGACTTACCGCACCAATAGCATATTCCTTGTTCTCTGGATGCGAGATCTTCTTTACAAGTAAGGCAGAGATATTCCAATCGAGATAGTGTGCCAGTTCAATGGCTATCGGTACACCTCCACGCGGAATACCTAGCACAATCCCATGATGCCTGGCGTAAACACCGATCAGCGGAAGCAATCTCTGTGCAGCGTCATTTCGGTTCCGAAATCTCATACCTGCAGTATACCCCACCATGCTGTCTGTATCGATACGACATCCTAGCGAGATGCCCCGTATCTTTGGCCCTTTACCTCTTTATCGAGCCAATGATACGGTTTCATCATATCGCCAGCTGTGTTATCCTGGTTATTGCTGCGTGCTGTAGTGCCGCTTTATGGCGTATAAGGTTTCCGGACAACGTATTTATCATGTGGGTACTTGGCGTATCAGCGATGGTAGCTCTCGCAATGGGATACCGCTACATTCGTTCGACGCGTTTACAAGTATCTGAGTCCACGTTCCTTCTGCTTCTGATAGGCATTACCCTTGTGCCCCGACTGTGGTGGATTACGAGTGCTGGGACACTGCCCATAGCAGACTTTCTGGGCTACCAGCAGTATGCTTTAAAGGTTGCATCGGGTAATGTGATGGGATACACACCGGTGATGACCGTGTTTCCCTTCAAGTTCTTCTATCCACTGCTTCTGGGCGGCCTGTATTGGCTTACCACGCCATCGTTGGTTGTAGCTCAGCTGCTCAATGTTCTGTGCTCCGTAATCATTGCCTACCAGGTATACCGTCTTGGCTCAATGGCAGGGGGCGAGTATGTGGGAAGATTATCTGCTCTTTTCTTTGCCTTGTGGCCCTCACAGATAGCATTCTGTAGTGTTGTGGCCCAGGAGCACCTGTTTCAAGTGTTCTTCTTGGGAGCCTTGTTAGCACTGCTGCGAGTAAGCGAGCTGGATTCACCTATACGATGGGGGTATTGGGGTATACTGGCCGGAGCACTTCTCGGAATAGCCCACGTGCTTCGTCCTGTAGGCATTGTCGTAGTACCAACAATCATAGCATATGTGATCTGGGGGGTCGAACAACTACGCAATCGTCTTCGATTTCAATTGGCAGTAGTAATCTCGACTGCGGTGGGATTTGTTCTCGTAGCTGGGGGTATCATGATACTTGCTTCGGCTGCAGTGCAGCAGCCGCTTTGGAAGTCCGGCGCTGGATTCAGTCTCTACGTTGGAACAACGCAAGAATCTCATGGCTTTTGGGCGCCAAAGCACGGAGCAATACTCGATGAATACTCCTACAATGTGGATGCTGTTCATAGAGCTTCAACCGAGCGCGCCATAGATAATGTCACATCGGATCCCATAGGATTTGCGAAGCTCGTTGCAACGAAGTTTGTGTTGTTCTGGGGCAGTGACGATTACGGCGTGTACTTTTCAACGGTTGAACAAGCCCCAACAGAACGTGCGGTATCAATCTTTCGCTTCCGCAACAGACTTCATTTGATAACACAGGGCGTCTATTTCTTTCTCATAGCTAGCGCTGCTCTCGGCATATACCGAAACAGGCAACGGAAGAATAGCGTACTCTTTCTTGCTCAGTCGGTCTTCCTGCTGCATGTAGCTGCGTTCAGTTTTCTTGAGATTCAATCACGATATCACGTACTCGTGATACCTCTGCTCATGATTCCAGCAGCCATGGCATACACTTCAAAAAGATCGTAGGTTAAACGCTATGCCTCCATCATATATCTCAGCACTTACAGGAATTCGGGCAGTAGCAGCAGCCATGGTTTTCTTTGGTCATCTGCTTCTCCAGTATCGAGAGAGTCTGCCCATTGTGTTTGAATATGGATGGACAGGTGTAAATGTTTTCTTTGCGCTAAGTGGATACCTCTTTTCGTACTTGTATTCTGACAAGCTCTTTGGCGGCACATTTGCGTGGTCTGATTACATCAAGCGGAGACTTATCCGCATCTATCCGCTGACATCCCTGCTTATCCTGATTGTTGTCCTATCGCAATGGGATCAACATTCTCTGAAAGATGTGCTGCTGCATCTAACGCTACTGCATTCTTGGTTCCCTGACCATCGACACTCTCTCATCAGTCCAATGTGGACTCTTACCGTCGAAGAATCCTACTACTTTTCAGCGCCGATATTGATCTATATCATGGGAATGTTCTTCAACGAGGTATACTCTCGTGTTCAACAATCCACGGCGGTGAAACGCATAGCTGCATTACTGCTGCTTTCTCTGTTACTATGGTTGGCAACAGTCGCATTCGCAAATGGCTCGGCTAGACTATACCAAGACGTGCGCTTCTACTTCTCGGGTCGATGGGACAGTGGTGCGTTTACGTTTACAATTTTTGGCCGAATCGTCGATTTCGTCTCCGGCATGCTCGCTGCAGAAATAGCAAGACGAATGCTGCCCAAGAGACAATTCATCGGCGACGGTTTAGTGGTTTTAGGCTGCCTTGCATTTGTATCTGCGCTTTATGGATTAGAGTCAATTGGTGGTCCAGCACGCTTTGGTGTGCACAAGCTTGGAATGTTACTTCAATACAGTCTGGGTCTTTCAGCAGCAATAGTAATCTACGGTCTCCATTCAGGGGGCTTCTTCAATCGATTACTTGGAAGCAAACCGATGATCATTCTGGGTGAGGCTTCGTTTGCACTCTACTTGATCCAGCTGATGCCATTTCTTTGGTGGCCGAATATCGGAATGCAACTGCAGTACAATCTAGAACGTGCCGGTTTCCAGCATTACATCGCCTCAATCATCGCATACATCGTTCTGAATCTTGTTTCTATCGGTCTGTACTATGCATTTGAGCGCCCATTGAGTCGGTATCTTCGACACAAGTTTCTTTCGAGCAGGTAAGCCCCTTGTTGGTGGGGACGTCAAACCGCGCCAACTGTCAATCAGAAGTTTTTTGCGAGCTCTGCACAGCGCTTTCTCTTCATCGTTTCCACCGCGGCACTTGCCCCTTCGGCGAACGCACAAACACGAACGCGTCCCGCGATAACATCGTGGATCATAAACACCACGGGTGTTACTGGACGTCACCGCATCAAGGGCAATCCCACTGGTCATGTACCCCTTGTGGATCCGTTTACCACAATTCAGCGGTAGTTTCGCCCCTTGATGAATATTCCAGCTCTCACAGGGATCCGTGCTATTGCGGCAGGCATTGTCTTTCTTGGTCATATGATCGAGTCACACCGTCATGAGATCCCAGACACGCTAGAGTATGGGTGGACCGGCGTAAGTATGTTTTTTGCTCTGTCTGGTTATCTCTTTACATGGCGCTATGCTGATTCCTTGATAGATGGGTCGTTTCGTTGGGGACGCTATATCAAACGTCGGCTCGTACGTATCTACCCTCTTACAACGATCATCATCCTGATCTCTGTTCTCTCGCAGTTCGGACGATATCAGTGGACGGACATCGCACTGCATTTAACGCTACTGCACTCCTGGGTACCGTCATTCCGATTTACGATCAATAGTCCGATGTGGACGCTTACTCTTGAAGAAAACTACTACCTGCTAGCCCCGTTCTTTATCACGTTCTTTAGCAAACTCAGAAACAGGCTTGATGCGCTGCGTCCTGTACTGCTTCTCGTTGCAGTGTCGTGGGTTGGTATGATGTTTATTTCTACAACATCAACAACAGCATACATCAACGCTCTTGAAATGATATCTGGATACCGTGATAACGAGGCATGGACCTTTACCATTCTTGGACGCCTGCCCGATTTTGCATCAGGGATGTTTGCTGCCATTGTCGCTCGCACATATCTGGGAAGGGGCAAGCACTACGGTGATGTTTGTGTTGCTCTCGGTGTGGCGCTGTATCTCGTGAGCATCAACCTCATCATTGCACATGGTGGTCCGCGTCTTGCTGGTCATGAATTTCTCGGCACAATGGGATTTCGTGGCATAGCCGTAGCATCCGCCATTATGTTTTATGGACTCCATGCAGGCGGACGGATTTCAGCGTTGCTTTCAACACCACTAATGCTTCGCCTCGGAGAGTGTTCCTTCGCACTTTATCTTATCCAGTTTCTGCCAGTTGGCCCCGTGAAGAATATTGGCATGTATACACAACGAAGTCTTGAGGAATTAGGTCTGCACTTCGTTGTTGCAGCCTTTGTTAGCTATGTGATCTTCAACATTATAGCATACGGTACATACAGCCTTATCGAGCGTCCGCTCTCTGCATATCTCCGACGCTACGCTGAGTAAGACACAACCTTCTATCCTAGATACGCCGAATACATCCACACGAGCTTTTCCTGCGCGCGAACGTAATCGCTCATGAGGGCATTCGTCCCTTCATCATCAGCATCGGCAGACAACGTCAGGATGCTTCGTTGAATATCAATAACAACCTTCATTGAATCGAGGATGTTTAACACTGCTGATCGTCCGTCGGATACATTTGCTACAGCATGTATCGTTGCATGTTCCGTGAATCCAATAAACGTGTGCAATGGAGTGCCACCCAACGTTACTATGCGTTCGGCGATCTCGTCGATCTTGAGTTGCAGATCCATGTACAGTTCTTCGAACTTCATATGAAGTTCAAAGAACTTCTCACCACGAATGTTCCAATGAAATCCGCGAACATTCTGGTAGAACACGGCGTAGTTGGCTAGCAGCGTATTGAGAGAGTATGCAAGCTCGCCTGCGCGAGCAGCATCGATACCTATGGCATTGCGAGTGATCATGTTGGTTCCTTGGTGATGAATACATACAACACACTGTTAACGGACGATCGCAAGGCAATAGTGTGCGATACATCTACTGTTTCTGTAGCCTCGGTGTGCGTGCACACATGTATGGCGTAGCATGCCGTATTGCTAGGCATTGTAACGTCTTCTGTGCTTATGGATTCCTGAATGTTGGCGTTGCATAACGCAACGGAGATCATCGTAACCCTATGCGCAGCAAGGGATTAAACGTATCGTGCACGCTATGCATCAGAGTCGGATGCGTTACATATCCCAATTCTTGCTAGCCCTGACGGTTGCCTTTGTTATGCTACCACAGACGTCTCTTGGTCACGTGGGTGGACATGGCAAAGGGACGCTTCACTCATGGCACTTCCGTGATGGGAGACACCTGCACGGATCACTTCATAGCTTCCGCAATGAATCTGTGGTCATCGAAGACAAGCGTGGCAAACACCACGTTATTCCGATGACGAACCTCTCGGATCACGATCAGGTCTATGCCGACTCGCGATTTCTTGCGATTTCGGCTCTGCATCCAGCACCTACGCTAGAGCGCACGCCTTCGGTGAAGACCGAACCGCTGCCAACGGAGCAGCCATCGCCATATCTCTATATGGGGCTTGCAGTAGCACTCCTGGGTATGGTTGCAGCATATGTGAAGACTCCACGTCATCGGCGTGCGTTGGGATATTCTATGGCAGTGCTCATTGGATTCGGTTCAGTTGCCTCTGTTCCGTCGTCGTACGCCTTTGTTCGCAAGGTCCTCGCAGGTACGAGTCCAGAACGCATCGACAGCAGCTTCTTGCCGTTTAAGCCCCTTGTCAAGACACGTTGGGATAACACGTATTTCTATGTCGAGAGTAACGGAATGCCATCGGAAATGCCTGCAATGAAGGGCATTACAGCCTGGCAGCAACAGGTGCCTATTCCGCAGCCGTACTTCGGCAATAATGCATGGTCTATCCCGCTTCAACCTATTGTAGCTGATGTTTCTGTGTCACTTGACACAGCCCTGCATACCGGCGCAGTGGCCATCGGTGCCAACGGCGTTCCGGTGTTCAATCCTGAGAATAACAGAGGAGAGTTTTCGCAGGATATCGGCGAACTCGACGCATTCGGTGGTCACTGTGGTCGGGCAGATGATTATCACTACCATATCGCACCAACGCACCTTGCAAAGGTGCTTGGTCCTAGTCTTCCTATTGCATGGGGCCTAGACGGCTATCCACTATTCGGCTACACAGAGCCCGACGGATCAGCAGTTACGAATCTTGATAAGCACCTGGGACACGAGTGGAACGGCGACTACCATTATCATGCGATCAAGACCAAGCCATACATGATGGCCTCAATGCGCGGCAAAATCACAATCCAAAATGATCAGATTATGCCGCAGCCACGTGCAAGTTCTGTGCGTCCGTTTTTGCAGGCTCTCAAAGGCGCAACGATCACTGATCTGCGCAAGTGTGATACGTCGCACTATGCGCTGCGATACGCGGTAAATGGCAAAACACACTGGGTTAACTATCGGTGGGACAGCACAAAGAAGTTCACCTACGTGTTCATCAAACCTGATACAGCACGTCGTACAGAACATTATCAACGAAAGTAAACGCCATGAGAATCATACAACATCTGATATGTCTTGTATTCATATCGGTACTCGTATCTGTGCCGATGTTCGCTCAAAAGCCTTATACACAGACAATGAAACGTCTGCCTGGAGTAACACCAGCCCAATACATCGACGAGGGGGCTGTTGTTCTCGACACAACTACCTTGCTCATGTGGCAGAAAACAGATGGCGGTGAGATGACGTGGGAACAGGCGCAGAAGTATTGCGACACTCTCACTCTTGGTGGATACTCAGACTGGCGTCTTGCTAATGGACATGAGTTGTTTAGCATTCATGATCTAAACCGCAAGAATCCTGCGCTGCCAGCGGTGTTTGGAAACACACAGGCAGAATATTGGTGGTCGTCGGAATCTCTCGTCGGAGACGCAGCACGAGTATGGTGTACGAACTCAGGCGGTGGAATTGGACCTCATCCTAAGTCAGAGACCATCGGTGCTGGTGGAACAAAGAAGTTTCATGTGCGTGCCGTGAGATCTACAGTACAGTCAACACAGATTCCAGCACACTTCACTGATTTCGGAAATGACATCGTCGTTGATAATGCAACTGGTCTGCAATGGCAGCAGTTTTGTTTCGATACGCCACTTACCCATGACGAAGCGCGTTCGAAGGCCGACACACTTACGCTCGGTGGATTCACTGATTGGCGCGTTCCTAACATCAAGGAGCTTCATTCCATTCGCGAAGTTGTTGAGAAGGACCCATGTGTAGATCTCATGTACTTCCCATGTATCATGTCGGGCAAGTCTGTTTGGTCAAGCACAACACTTACAGCAAAGACCACGACACAGGCGTGGCTTCTCCAGCCTGAACTTGGCGTGATTACCTATGCTGAGAAGGCAACAAAGCAGCGCCTTATCTGCGTGCGAGGGGGCATCCCAGATGTAACCAGCATAGATGGAGAATTCACACCTGCAGAGGCACTACTCTATCCGAATCCTACACAAGGGCTTGTTACGCTGCGAAACCCTGCCAAACGGGTAGACATCTACACATCAGCCGGACAATTAATCAAATCAGCAGTTGATGCACAGAGCTTCTCTATCATAGATGCAGCACCGGGCATCTATATCGCAGTCATTACAGACAATTCTACCAACATCACAACAACACTATTCATCAAGCAATAACCTCGAACATACTATGAAGATCTCGCTAGCATTTCTTCTCTGCGTCTGCGCAGCGTCAACTATGTATACCCAACAACACACTGTGATTCTTGGGCGTCCAACAGACCGTTCGGTCACGCCAAGCATAGTGTTTAGTGCATCGTGTGATTACTTCCTCGAATGGGGAACACAGCGCAACTCGTACACGTCAAAATCAGAAACTGCGTCGGCAACGAAAGGTGTGCCAGTTCGCCCCTTGATTGACAACCTTAAACCAGATACACGTTACTATTACCGCGTTCGGTCAAAGCAAGGAGGCCAAGGCGAGTTTGAAGCAAGTGCAGAGTATATGTTTCATACGCAGCGTGCTAAAGGCAAGGAGTTTACGTTTCTCGTAGAGGCAGACGAACACCTCTACGACAAAAAGGGCATTCGCGCGATGTATAGCATCTGCCTTGACAATCAGGCAAAGGACAGCGCGGACTTCATGTTCTCTCTCGGAGACACGTTTGGAGATGACCACACGCCGGAAACAACAACTAGTCAGGACATGGATGATCTTCACCGCGACTATCTTCAGTACCTAGGTAAAGTATGTCACTCGATGCCCTTCTTTTTCTGTCTAGGCAATCATGAGGGTGAGACCGGATACTACCTAAAGCAAAATCCACCGAACAACATTGCTGTATGGGGCACATTATGGCGTAAATACTATTACGCAAATCCAATCCCAGATCACTTCTATACTGGCAACACGATTCACGAGCCACATGGTATCGAACTGCCTGAGAACTACTATGCTTTTACGTGGGGTGATGCACTCTTCGTAGTTCTAGATGTATACCGTCACTGTGACGTAAATGTGAAGCCTCAAAACTGGGACTGGACGCTAGGCGAGACACAGTACAAGTGGATGAAGCAGACGCTGGAAGCGAGCAAGGCAAAGTACAAGTTCGTGTTCGCGCACCACACACGAGGGCAAGGCCGCGGAGCGGTTGTTACTGCAAAAGGTGCTGAATGGGGCGGATACTCAAACAAGGGCGTCTACGAATTCGATAAGTACCGCCCAGGATGGGGCGAACCAATTCACCAACTGATGGTAAAGAATGGTGTGAATGTATTCTTCCAGGGTCACGACCACTTGTACGCAAAGGAAGAGCTCGATGGTCTGGTGTATCAGGAAGTTCCAATGCCAAGCGATTCTACATATAGCATCGGCGTGACGGACAACGGGGATGCCTACACAGACGTAAAGCTCGAAGGGGCTGGGCACCTTCGCGTTCGTGTAGGCGATGAAGGTGTTACTGTTGATTTCGTTCGTGCGTGGATGCCAAAGGATACAGTGGACGGCAAGCATACCAATGGTGAGGTAGCCTACACATACACGGTTACAACGCGTCCAACTGATGTTGCCGAAGAGATCAAGCCCATCGACATTCAGATAGCACCCAACCCGGCTACAGATATCCTGCGTGTGATTACACCATACGAGATAGCCAATGCTCGTACACGTATTTATGATGTGCTTGGAACACTTGTGATCGATACAGACCAAGAGGAGATCGCAGTAGACGCACTACCACGTGGAATGTACACGGTCGCAGTTGAGGCCGCTGGTGTGCAGCGTACATCTACCATGATCATTGGCAAGGAATGAAACACATGAAGACTATCATACTTCTCTTGGCAGCACTTGCAGCGATCAATGTCTCTGCTCAACGTATGATCAACACAGAGATCGTGGGACGCCCAACTGATCGAAGCATCACCATTCAGGCATTCTTCGACGCCGATGTCGATGTGCGCATAGACTATGGAACGAGTCCAGAAGAACTTACCAAGCGCACACCTGTTATGTCGTTTACAGCTGGTGAGCCTGCCGAGCTTGTTATACAGGGCCTCGAACAGAATACCCGCTATTTCTACTCCTATGCATATGCTGCAAAAGGAAGCGATGCATTTACTTCACAACAGGTGCACTCATTCGTTACTGCGCGTCCTAAGGGAGTGCCGTTTACGTTCACCATCCAGGCTGATCCGCACATGGATGAGCAGAGCGATTCCCTAGTGTATCAGAACTGTCTCAAGAATCAACTTGCTGACCAACCCGATTTCATGATGGATCTTGGTGATATTCTGATGTCGGACAAGATGCAGACGGCTAACAAGCAGATTCCTCGTGATACGGTAACGTATCGCGCACGATACATGCGTGCATTCTACGAGAAGACGTGTCACTCGGTGCCCCTTTTCATTGCTCTCGGAAACCATGAAGGTGAAACAGGTTGGCTGAACAACGGCAATGGAAACAACGTAGCTGTATGGGGCACACTCGACAGAAAGAAGTACTTCCTCAATCCTGAACCAAATGAGTTCTACACAGGGGATACAACGAATCATCCGTTCGTCGGTATACGCGAGAGCTATCACCGTTTTGAATGGGGCGATGCACTGTTCATCGTCTTAGACCCCTACTGGTATACGAGACCAAAACCAGACTCGCTTAACGGCTGGAGATGGACCCTTGGTAAAGATCAGTATGATTGGCTCAAGCGTACTCTAGAGCAGAGCAATGCAACATTCAAGTTCATCTTTGCACATCAGCTCGTAGGGGGCGACCCTCTCGGACGCGGGGGCGTTGAGTTTGCTGACCGCTACGAATGGGGTGGAAAAAACCTTGACGGTTCTGAAGGTTTTGCTCAACAGCGTCCAGGTTGGTACAAGCCAATCAAAGACTTGCTTAAAGAACATCGCGTAAACGTCTTCTTCCACGGACATGATCACTTCTTTGCCAAGCAGGAGAAGGACTGCCTTATCTATCAGGAAACACCGCAGCCGAGTCACTCGAATTTCTCAGGAACAGGTACAGCTGCGAAGTACGGCTATCTTGAGGGATTGATCCTACCCAACTCAGGACACTTCCGCGTTTCGGTTACTCCTGAGTCGTTCAAGGTTGAGTACATCCGTGCCTACAATCCAAAGAATGAGACTGCTACTCGCAAGAACGGCGACATTTCTGCTACGTACGTCGTGAACACAAAGAACTGCTACGACTCCATCTCCACGAGCGTTCCAGTGCTTTGGAACACAGACTATATTGATGAGCACGTTGCGCCGAATCCGATGCGTGACCAGACATCAATACGATTTACTCTGCCGCAGGCTGACGTGATCTCTATCCAACTATTCGATGCACAGGGTAACAACGTCCGCAACGTTCTGCGTGAGACGGCAATTGACGCAGGCTCCTACACAGTGATTTGGGACGGTATGCAAGATAACGGCCTCGATTGCCCAAGTGGATCGTATACGTACAAGATCACAAGCCGTCATTCAGCCCCTTCTTCCGGCACGATCGTGCGCTCCAAGTGATCTCTACCATACGTCACATATCATCAGTTGCGCTAGCATTCTTCACTGCAGCAAGTGCTTACGGACAATACACAGGTACTGGTTCGATTACGCAGGGGGCTGGCACAATCTTCACAAAAGATCTGTATGTGTGCCAGGGCGGACGCCCCACGAACATTGGACGTGTTAATTCGACCAACGGACGTACGTGGTTCGTGCCTGCGGCGGTGAAGTTTGCGAATGCATTCTTTCCTCCGTCACTCGATATGCATAACACATGCACAGGCGTAACGTACGCTACCACAGCAGCGGCCCGTGCCGCCTATGCGAATGGTCCATTCATTACAGTTGACGCTGATGGTGAAATGATCACTGCCTACGTCTTTGCCGACAACTATTTCGAGATGTATGTGAATGGCATCCCAGTTGGGAAAGACAACGTACCATATACGCCATTTAATTCATCAGTAGTGAGATTTCGTGCCAAACGACCATTTACTGTTGCTGTTCGTGCAGTTGATTGGGAAGAGAATCTTGGTCTCGGCACCGAGGTTCAAGGACAGTCAAAGTATCATGCGGGCGACGCAGGTATTGTAATCGCATTTACGGACGAGAGCAATACTATGATTGCTGCGACATCGCCAGAATGGAAAGCACAGACGTTTTACACCAGCCCCATTCAAGATCTATCGTGTCTCAGGGAAGAGGGAACGCTACGATCTTCTAAACTCTGCAGTACTGCCGATGCAGCAGATGGATCACAACATTACGCTGTGTTCTGGGACCGACCTGCTGGATGGGAAAATGCAGACTTCGATGACTCATCGTGGCCGAATGCGTTTACCTACAGCAACAAAGAAGTTGGAGTAGACAACAAGCCTGCCTACACAAACTTCACTGATGTGTTCGATGCTGCGGGCAATGATGCCACGTTCATCTGGACTTCAAACCTTGTGCTCGACAACGATGTGATCCTACGGTATCGTGTACCGGGAACCACCTCTGTTGGTTCAACAGACTCTGAGGCACGCGATGAGTACACACTGTTTGAACTGTTTACGCTGAACGGAGTACATGTTGGATCTGCGGCAACACCAGAAGCACTTAAGAAGATTGAGTCTACGCTACCAACCGGACCCTACCTACGAGTTGAACGTAGCACTCGCGGTATGCGCTCATCGATCGTGCTTGTTCACTAGTCCACTTACCATGTTGTGCGCAGTGTGAGGCCGTAGTTTCTTCCCGGCGCCGATATACCCGATCCAGCGCTTCGATACTGCAGGTCGAAGATATTCTCGACGGATGCTTGAGCTGTGAGCCAGCGTGATATCTCATATGAAGCTCGAATGTTCCCAACCGTCCATGATGGCAGTCCAACATCGGTGTAGTGAACACCCAGAGTGAATTCAGACGATGGAATCATTGAGCGTGTCCACGCTGCAGACCAGCGCGTTTCGCCGATCAAGAGAGCCCCTTGAAAGGGTCGCCACGTAAGGCGTACCTGGCCAAACGCTGGTACGATATGCATCAGCACCGCACCGTTGTTGTCACGTCCAGTTGCAACGGATGCTTGAGCATCTACTGTAACATCGCTGAATAGGGCAGACGCACCAAAGCTTACACCATTGATCCATCCAGAGCCAACATTTTGGAGCGAGGTTACGCGGCTCATAACTCCGTTGTAGTCAATTGAGTCGGTACCATTGTATGTATCAGGCATCACCTGCATCAGCTCGCCGAGCCAGCTATGGAAGTATGTTCCTGTTAGTGTTAGCCATGAAAGGGGCGATACATCTACTCCTGCTTCTGCCGTAGTCACATACATTGGTCCAAGATTGGGATTAGGCACAACGAGTGCTCCTGCCCTGGAGTCAAACACCTTTCCAATGTCGTCGATGTTCGGCGCTCGAAATCCACTCGCTACATTCATGCGAAGCGACCCCCCCTGGATTGCGCGCCACACAAAGCCCAGGGATCCGGTGACTGCCGATGGTGAGGTCTCGATGGAACGATACGGCAATGCAAACACCGATGAATCTGTCACATTTGATCGAAGTTCCACCATTGTTGCACGAAGGCCTCCAGAGACGATGAGAGAGGGGGCTAGAGACCAACGTAGCTGTGCATATGCCGCATAGGTGTTGTATGTGCTCCCACCGTCTGGATAGCGTGTAATTCCTCTCGTGGTCTGTGTTGTTGCAATGTTCACATTCTCTGCAACTGATGTTGCATCTTGAAGCGACATTTCGAGTCCGTAGTACAAGTCGCGTTCATCATCATCGTTCGTAAGTCTTGAGCGGCCGTCAACGTTGAGATTGATGAGGGATATCGTCTCCGTCTGATCACGTCTAAGATCTGAGTTGAATGAGCGGGAGTGACGGGATTCCTGATACCATTGATAGGAGGCTGTGGCAACGATGTCTTCAACAACATCGCCAAGAGCACTTCCCCGTAGAGATAGGGTGTTGAGACTCCATCGTTGTGGACCATAGTACCATTCGGAGAACCGTGGTGTTGTACGTCCCTTTTGTTGCTCATATAGCCTGTCGTATCTCGGGATGCTGCCTGTTGTCGTATACAACCCCATCGCATTGAGCGTCAAGTTGCTGTTGATACGATATCCAAACTTCTGGAGCACATTGATCTGGTCGTAACCACTTTGGCGTTGCATCAAGGGATTGGAATTGACTACTTGCGAATCTCTTCCATTGATACGCTCAACGTACCACGAGCGTGAACCAAATTGCGACGCACTTGTTGGGAACGTGCCGCCGGAGATCACATCGCCAAACTGTGATGCAGTTATGGAGGTATAGCTTGTGATTGCAGATGACTGCAATGAGAGATCGGCACTCGCGGTTCGCTGCGCCGTGGCTGTAGTACCTCGAATGAAGGCAGACCCCGATAACAACAACTCCTGATCAGTGAATGGTAGGGTCTTTGTGTTAAAGACCATCACCCCTCCAAGTGCATCAGAGCCATACTGCACGGAACCAGGGCCAAGCAGCACCTCCGCTTCATCGAGTGACTGCGGATCTATCATGATCAGGTTCTGGAGATTTCCAGTGCGGTATATCGCATTGTTGATGCGAATACCGTCCATAACCATTAGCACGTTGTTTGCTGCAAAGCCTCGCAAACGTGGGCTCCCGCCCCCTGCCTGACTCCGCTGCATATACACCTCTCCTGAAGCCTCCAGCAGATCGGCAGATGTGCCTGGGTTAAGGTTGCGAATGTCTTTCGGCGTTAGCGATATGATCTGGCGCGAGCTAGTCGAAGCGCGTTCTTCCCATCTACTTGCTGAGACAACGATGCGCTCTGTTGTTCTGCTGCGTAGTGAATCCGTAGCTGTGGTATCAGTTGATGCTAGCGCAAATGTAGAACACAGCACTGCCATCACAACAATGATGGTTGTGCTTACCAGTACAGTATTATGTGCTGGTCTTTTCCCGCCCATCATGAATGGATCAATATCATTAAAACTGCGAATCAACTGTGCTGCATCTCTCGTGAACATAATGTTCCGATTCACCGTGTTTCTCCAATTCGAATGATAGCTAGCTTTTCTCGTTCGGGGTGCAGGTACTTTGTCAAGTGAACCATAAGTCCGTACTTCTCATCAAGCGCCATTCCTGTGATGGTAAATCCAGCCTTTAGCTTCGGGACAATCACCGCATTGTTTGATGCATAGTGCTTCGACGTTACTAGTTGAAATCCCTTCTCACGAGCCATGCGTACAACAAGCTCTAGAATACTTGTATAGAGACCTTTACCACGATGTACTGGGTGGAGTGCTGTATTGCACATATACAACGTTTCGTGATCCTGCTGATAGGCATACGTCCAGCCAACTATTTCCGCGTTGCACTCAACAGCCCATTGCACGCGCCATACTGACGGAAATGCTGTTCTTCGCTCCTGTGCGAGCTGTAGGTCTTCCGTCGACAGATGTGATGTAACATCAACAATCAGCGAAGTCGTGAAGTACTCTTGTTGTTTGCTGGTGTAGACGGAATTGAATTCCTCTACCGACATTTCCCGCAAAGTGTATCCGTTACCCAAGGACATAGGAAAGCGTATCATACCAGCAATCTAACAGCCTTGGGATGAACCTTTACCGTAAGTGGAGTGAATCCTGCAAACTCTCCATCAATCTCTATGGGAAGGGGCTTCGAGGTTTCTACCGAACATGTCGTGCCGCGGACATAGTCTATCCTGGGATCCTGGACAGCTACACCCTTCATCAGCGCGGGCAGGAACCGTAGATAGGTTAGTGGTCCTACGTCCTTGACGAGGGTGATGTCGAGTTCTCCATCGTCTGGCTGGGCATGCGGAGCAATACCAATGCCACTACCAAACCACTTACTGTTGGCGATGGCCGTTAGCAGCATATCGCCACTGTGCGTCGAGCGTTCAGTAACGACCTTCATCTGCTGCGGACTGGCACGTACGAACGACTGTAGAGTTGCAACAACGTAGCCAAGACGAGCTGGTAGACGGCGTAGCGAGCTGTTGAATCTCCGCGCGACTTCTCCTCCAAACCCAACGTCAAGAACATTGGTGCAAAAACGTAGGTGTCCTTCACTTCCAACAGCGCATTCTAGTACATCCCATTCAAGCAGGTTACGCGAAGCAAATCTTCGCTGTACATCTGCGATCGTTGCGCGCGCACCTATCATTCGGGCAGTGTCATTTCCTGAACCAAGTGGCAGAAGTAGAATGGGTGGACGTTCTTCGGGAGCTCGTTGCATCAATCCATGGACAACCTCGTGAAGGGTCCCATCGCCCCCTGCAACAAACAGAGTTGACGTATCGGTTGGTAAGGACGAGGCGAGAGCACTTGCATGCCGTGCATAGTTTGTAACGTGCATTGCAGGACGATATGTGTCCCGCATATACCGCACTAATAAATCGTGCGCGAGCCTACCATGAACGATGAAGTGTATCGACATACCTGCCGGAAACTACACATAGTGAGTGTTTTTCAGCAGTTTCATACTTGCTCGTTTTGATGCTCGCGTATGGATCTAGTGAGTAGTACAAGGATTGGTGGCGCTGGCTTCTATCCCGTAGGAGATGTTTTCTACGTTGGCTGCAAATACTATGAATTGAGTTCAGCTTGGATTGATGACCAAGGTGCAGGTATTGTTTACAGTGTTGAAGTCGGAGCCTCAACAGCTCTCGGTAAACGAAAGAACTGGTTGCTCCTCATTGATGCTGGACCGATCACTAACTTTTTTGCCACTAGCGAGGTACTTCCAAACATCACGCGGAGTATCGTTGGGCGATTGTTTTAACTCTCAGCTGGATATTCTGAGCAGCGATCCATTCAGCGTTGTCTTATACGACGCCAAGGCAACCTTTGCTGGACCCTTTGTGACAGCACCAGTACGAGCAAATGTTGCACCGTGTTCCGGGCAATAGAACCTGTTTTCTCCTTGCTGCCAAGTTATCGTCTGACCTTCATGCGTACATGCGCTCTGCACGGCTACATAGGAGTCTTGTCCTACACAGGCAACGATAATCCCGCTCGTACGCAACGAGCCCCCTACCTGCTTTAGTGCTGCATTTTCAGGTGCTGTGAGATCCAACGTGATATCCACGTCCGCTGGAGCAGTAGAAGATGTACAGCCACCGAGGCATTGGGCTAATCCTACCCCCGTTGCTAATACAGTAAGACCAACGAAGGACTGCTGAACAAACTCTTTGCGATTCATGTTTGAAACCTGCATCTAATTGGAAATACGTAGCCGTGCAAAATACCGTAACTACCAGCTAATGGCACAACTCACATTTTTGTGCACCAATCGGAACAATTTGCAGTTCATCGGCGTTACCGCTTGTTGGTATTGTCACAAATAACCAGACTCATCTCACATGAAAAATTCTGTACTCGTTTTGTCCCTTGCTGCGGCACTCGTTATTGGCTGCAGCAATACACAAGAAAAGTCGGTTCAACAGGACGTAATGCCCCCTCTCTCACAGGCGGAGCAAAAGGAGTTATTTGAGCAGGCTGCCGCATTGTTTCCTGCTTTGCCAAGCTCTATGCCGGGCAGCGAATTGGATTCACCTGAGCTTGTTGCCCTAGGCAAAGAGCTCTATCACGATGTTCGTCTATCCATCAACGACAAGCAGTCCTGCAACACCTGTCACAACGTGGATAACGGCGGCGCAGGGGTAGACAATGAACCCACCTCACCTGGAGCGCTCGGAAAGCGTGGTGGACGTAACACTCCATCCTCATTGAATGCAGGTTTCCACTTCGTGCAATTCTGGGACGGACGCGCTGATGATCTTGAAGCACAAGCCAAGGGGCCGGTGGTAAATCCGATTGAAATGGGCATGGAAAGCCCGAAAACCGTAGAGGCAAAACTTGGAGCTGTAGAATCGTACAAGGCCCAGTTTGCTTCTGCATTTCCAAATGACAAACGCGCACTTTCGTTCAACAACGTAGCCAAAGCGATTGCTGCGTTTGAACGCACGCTCGTAAGTCCGTCACGATACGATAAGTGGATTAACGGTGATACATCTGCGTTAACAGCACAAGAGCAGCGCGGACTTCACACATTTATCAATGCTGGATGTATTGCATGTCACTCCGGTTCATTGTTCGGCGGAGCCATGTATCAAAAGCTGGGCCTTGTAAATCCATACCCGTCGAAGGATGCCGGCAGATATGACGTAACAAAAGACCCAGCAGATAGTCTAATGTTCAAGGTTCCGTCGCTGCGCAATGTCGCTGCTACGTGGCCATACTTCCATGACGGCACAGTTGGAACGCTGAAAGAGGCTATACGGCTGATGGGATGGCATCAGATTGGGAAGAAGCTAAACGACAAAGAGGTGGCATCGATCGAGATCTTCCTGAAAGCTCTCACAAACGAGAAGATTGCTGCAAAGCACACGACATCCTTTGCATCGAGGTAAGCACTGTTTGCAGCTGGTTGCGGACTCTGGGCATCGTGTTCCTCACAGGTCCTGTCTAGGCCTGTGCTGGTGTAGCTAACGCACCTATGTTACAACCGTAATACCAGCAGCTGCTTGCGTTGCACGCGAGCGTACATGCTCGATTGTTTCATCGGTGCTCAGCGCCGAGGCAATCACTACTGCCATACGCCTGTATGGTCTCGTTGTAGGCTTGCCAAACACACGCACTTCTATTCCTTGCTGAGCTAATGCGTCTTCTACTCCGGTGTACAACGGAACTATCGTTGATGCTTCGGAAGCAAGAACAACTGCCGATGCCGCTGCGTGCTCGAGCTCAAGTCTTGGTATTGGATATCCGAGTACTGCGCGTGCGTGCAGTTCGAACTCACTGAGCGTTGTTGCACCAGTAAGTGTAACCATGCCAGTATCATGTGGGCGGGGCGACAACTCACTGAAGTACACTTCATTATCTGTGAGAAAGAACTCTACACCCCAGATACCCGCACCCGAAAGCGACTCTGTAACAAGCGCCGCCATGCGTTGTGCTTCTAGGAGAAGATCTGGCTTAACGTAATGCGGGATCCATGACTCTTGGTAATCACCACGTTCTTGCCGATGTCCGATGGGTGGACAAAACAATGTTGGTCCGTTCTTCTGCGTCACCGTCAGAAGTGTTATCTCACTTTCAAACGGAACAAAGGCCTCTACAATTACCTCCATGAGGTCGCCACGTGAACCCTCCAGAGCATAGGTCCATGCACGATCGATATCGGCGGCTGACTTTACCGTGCTCTGCCCCTTGCCACTTGACGACATAAGGGGCTTGACGACGCAAGGGATCCCGACGGCATCTACAGCTGCGATAAACTCTTCATGCGTTGTCGCATAACGATAGTTAGCTGTCTTAAGTCCGAGCTCTTTCGCAGCAAGATCACGAATGGCCTTTCGATTCATTGTCATGTTTGCTGCACGTGCACTCGGAACGACGTGAATACCCTGCTCTTCGTAAGCGAAGAGACGTTCTGTGCGGATTGCCTCTACCTCGGGCACGATGACGTCTGGCTTGATCTCTGCTACAACTGCATCGAGCTGCGTGGCATTAAGCATGGATATCACACGCGCATCGTCTGCTACCTGCATTGCTGGAGCATTCTCGTACGAGTCTACTGCGACAACGCGATGTCCATATCGTTTAACGGCGATAACGAATTCTTTACCGAGCTCACCAGAGCCGAGAAGGAGGATTGTTTTCATCGCACAATTTATGGACGCCGCCGAAATCTACTTCCAGTAGGTAACGTATTCACCATCGGGATCGTATGTCTTCTGCTGATGCTCGATTGAGAACCGACGCCCACCTCGCGGATCTGCCCCTTCTCCAGCGATGTATCTCCAGTTCCCTTCATTCGATGCCGGATCATAGTCGATGAGTTGCATTGCAAACCACGACTCGCCCCATTGCCATGGCAGCTGTAGTTCGTTGATCAAGTAGCTCGCTACGATCTGTCGCATGCGGTTACTCATCCAGCCTGTTAGCGAAAGCTCGCGCATTGCTGCATCAACAAATGCTGCTCCTGTTGTACCAGATGTCCAGGCACGAAACTGCAAATGCTCGTTCGCTCGCCCTAACGCAACGCTTGGTGTAATTCCACGCTGCTGAGCACGAAATGCGAAGAAGTCGCGCCAGACAAGTTCGAACCACAGCCAATACGTTCCATCATTGGCACCATGAACTTCTTCATAGTCCCATAAGGCCGTTGTGATCGTTCGTGCGCTGATGTTACCAAGAGCAAGCCATGGTGATAGTTTACTCGAGAAACCGGTGCCTGTTAGACCGTTGCGTGTTGCCTTGTAGGTATCGACTCTGTGGGATGCAAGGTACCTGCGCAGATGTTCCAGAGCTTCAGCCTCACCTGCTCGCCAACCTACTTGCATGTATGGAAATGCACTTCGTGCATCACACGGCATTACATCATATCCAAGTTGTTCTGGCGATGGTATATCTGGACAAACAATCCCATCAGGAAGTGGCGGCAGAACAGCAGGAGCATCAATTGGTACCTGAACTGGTACAGCATGCTTTTCGAGTAGACGGCGAAACGATGTGAAGACCTCCGGCATGGCCTGCAGTTCAAATGGCAAGTCTGCCCGATCATACAACGTCGGTGCAGCAGCATACCATTGCATATCAGTACTGGAAGGCGCTTGCATACGAAGCAGAAGGTCACTTCCTCGAGATCTGAGCTGCACTTGTAATGCTCGAAGAGAATCGAGAAGAAATGCTATGCGATGAGGTCCGTATTCAATAGATGGATCGAGATCATACACAGGTAGCAAGGTGCTGGCTGCTTTGCATGCCTCTATCAGACGGGGATTGTCGTGCAGACGTTGGTCTCTGCCAACAGCAAACAACTTATGCATGTAGGCGTTCTCCTTTTTTGCGTCTACATGCATCAGAGCAGTACTTTACCTCGTCCCAGACCTTTTCCCATTTCTTGCGCCATGTGAATGGTCTACTGCACACGATGCATACCTTGGTTGGGAGATCCGATTTCTTGCGCATACTATTCTTGCAGTCCTTTACCGTCAAAGATCTTGTCGATACATTTTTCAACGCGCGATGTCCGCGTAGCCTGTTGTTTTGCAGATGCAACATGCATCAGGTACCCGCGTTGTCTACCCGGCGTGAGTGCATAGAACGCCTGTTCAAGCCCCTTAACGCGAGCAAAAGCATCTAACAACTCTTTGGGCACATCAAGTTCAGTGGCTGGAGTCTTTTGAATCTTTCGACCTGTTTGTTCAAGTTCAATCGATTCAGCTACGTATGATTTGATCGTATTCTCTAACGGGGGTATCTGTGAGCCATCGGTAAACCGCAGAACCTTTGCTATGCGAGAATTGGGGCCGGCAAACTCTAGGATACCCGCGGGGTCCTGAAGCAACGATCCGTTGAAGAAGCTTACAACAAACGACGATGCAAAACCTCCAAGAAGAACAATGTTCTTGTCACCGTAAGTGTAGCACGGTTGACCCCACTTGTACGACTCTATCAAGTCTGTGCCAAGCATGATTTCTCTGAGCGCCATCAGTTCATCACGCCACTGCGGTACATGACGGAAAAAGGCGTCTACGCAAGGATCTTTGGGATTCATGATTCAAAACTAGTTGATGATGCTGGCATTATTACTGCTATAATTGCATGGTATCTCCACCCAGTCGAGGTCGTCTAAACACCCAACAGTGTACCGGTGTCAGTCAAGTTATCTGGAACAACGGCATGAAAGTTCTTTGCTATTGGTTTGTTGCGTTCATTCTGTTGAATGTTGGGTGCACAGGGTTGCGAACGCCAAAGACAAAAATCGACAGAACGATGGGGTCATACGAAGAGAACTTGACACAACTACGCGATTATCTCGCAGATATGCCAGTAGACGTTGTTGTGACGGGATACACACCAAAGCTTGATACGGCAACCAAACACAGGGTATCACTGGACTCGTCAGAGACGTTACTACAGGATGTGGTTATTAAACAAATGGATCCATTGTATACTCTTGTGCGTAGCAACAGTAGCAGCGATTCAGAAAGTATCCGTATACCCACTCAACATGTTACGCGAATATCAGCCTTTGGTATGCGTAAAACCCTGGCGCCTCAAGGATCGTGGAACTCTGGATACACCACAGCAATAATCCTTGGTGTACTTGCCCTCATATTCACAATAAGGACACTTACAGCATCAGATGGCTGTTTGCAAGGTTGTTATTTTTTAGTCGCTCTTGCCGCAACTAGTGCAGCTGTCTTTATCGCTCTTACGGGGTATCTCATTACCACGAATAGCGATGATCTCGTTGAACGTCAAGAATCTGTTTCAGAGACGTTTGTGATTGAGTGAACTGTGATTAAGATCTCTTACCTAGCCCGTTGCATGATTTCTCCAAGCTCTTGGATATTTACGTATCGATTGAAGACCAGGACGTTATCGATGCGTCCTATGAGCCCAGACAATGAGTTCGATGTCTCTACACCACCGATGCAAAATGTATTCGTGGGCATAACAGTGCAATGGAGGTATGAATTGCCCAATAACGAAGATTTGACTGATATGTAAAACACAACTGGTCTTTTGCCATATGCAGGAAGTAGGTAGAACCCCAGGGGGCGTCAGACTTTCCTAAGATGAATTGATCCTTTGGCTGCCCGCGTGGAATGTAGACCCACGCACCTATGGTTAGTGGCAATCCATTGAACACATCAGACTCTTCAACATCCACTCCATCGTCACCATTGCACTCTAAGGCACTTTGCGGATTTTTAAATCGGTCCTCCGTGAAGCTTCCTCCGCGAAGCTTCGTTGGTCGGGCAAAAGGTGAATGATCACTCGATTCACCATTCAATGTTGTGTAGAGTACAAGGTTTTCTTGAGGTATGTCGCTTCCTTGCCTGAACTGCACATCACGTCGATGTTCTTTGCCCTTCTGTGCAGTGAACTTGTAGATCCGGGTGACGTATCCAGGTTTATAATAGCTTACATCATAGGTTCCCGGCGCGATATCACGGATTGCATACCAACCTTGCTCGTCTGTTGTGTCACGCTTGTTCGACGGCCATACCTCTACGACCACTCCAGGAAGAGCTCGGTCCCCTTCGAGAACCATTCCGTTGATTACACCTGCGCTTGTATCTAGGATACTGACAACAATCACAGTATCTGATACTCTTCGAGTAGAAGCATCGAGCTGGATCACTCCTACCATCTGGCCTTTCTTTGCCGTGATGGTATACATGGTAGGGGGCACATCAGAAATGAGAAATGTTCCATCAGCACCGGTACGAACGTCATTCGTTGTGGGTTGAGTTGTTATCGCTGCGTCCGATACCGGCCGCTGATGTTCATCAACAACGCTTCCTTGAATGAATCTTCTGTTTGCAGTGTAGGGTGCAAGAATGATATCGGCAGTTGTTGTATGTGTTGGCAAAACAGCCACCGAGATACTTGATCGAGCAATGGTGTCCCCGTTCGAATAAAGTGCATGGATAGAATACGGTCCAGGTGCCATGGAATCTATCTGATATGCACCACGATCATCGGTTGTAGAGGAAGTAGATGAAGGGGCTGTAAACAACCTGACTCCTGCAACGGGTTGATTTGACCGTTGGTGGAACACTCTGCCAGTGATAGATCCAGGTGCTGTGGGGTCTGGTTGAGTAACGCCGTCGCCACTGCTGCATGCCATCAGTACCAGCGAGAGCAGAACGATAGCCCAACGTATATCAATCGCCATTTTCCATGTTCTTTCGAAACTCATCAAACGTCATACTGCGGCTGGAGAGCGTGGCGCATGAGATGTTTGCATAGACTTTAGTCTCCCGACAGGTCAATCATGCATAGGTTATTGATGATCCGCATTACTCGTACACTTCCATGATGCGTTTTAGCTCTGTTGCGTTTTTGTAGCTGCTGTAGAGCACGATCTGATCAATCTTACCGATGAGACCTGGAAAGTTCTGTGTTGAGGGAAGATTGCCAAACACGAACTGCTCTTGATTGGTCATTGTATTCATTACGGTTGGTATAGCCTTTGTCGTTGTACCATTAACGGTGGCATATCCTGATCCATCAAGTGCTACGGCAAAACCAATCCAAAACCACTGATCACGAGGGAACGTGTTACTTGCAAAGACTGTGCGGCTGGACTGGGCCCATGCATTCGTGACATACATAAACACGAGACTAGCATTCTCGAAGACTACATAACATCCATCGCCAGAGGGATGCGGCGTCTTTCCAAGTAGTAGGCTGGTATTATTTAGTGTCGAAGGAATGTACAGCCATGCTCCTAACGTCATAGGACTGAAATTCATCTGGCTTCCATCGAGCGTCGTGATACCATTCCACCCTGTGCATTCAACCGCCTCGTTTTCTCTACCATATCTATCGGCTACAAACTTGATGCCTTTGCCGTACTGTGCGGTTTTGTGAAATCTTGTTGAACGATCGTCAATACTTCCATCGATCGGTATATATAGTTCAAGATTGTCGGTCGCAATAGCGGATGTGGAACCCATAGCCATGTCTTTCACTGTCTCTGCATTGGCAACAGCCGTGACCACAAATGAACGACGTTGAAAACCATCTCTTGTAACGCTGATGTTGTTCAGACCCGGAAGTAGATTACGAAGAATATAACGACCGTTATCATCCGTTGTATCTGCAAGTCCAAGGCTATCTGCGCGGACTATAGCACCCGAGACGGGCTCCCCTTTTGATGTGACCCTTCCGCTGACCCATCCCTTTGTTGGATCTTGTAGGTATGCCGTTATTGCAATCTTCGTTAACAAACCTGGGAGGGCATATATATGCCCCCTTCCATACAGCGTCCCATTCGTTACGAATATGGTCAATGAATCATCCGGAACATCCGTAAACAAAAAGTAACCTTCTGACGTTGTGATTTCAGTAGTGGTCATCGGTTCTGTTGTCACTGTTGCACCAGAAACCGGTCTTCCGAACTCATCAATAACTCTACCAGAGATAACACCTTTATCTGGTGCGCCGGCCTTGAGAATGAGATCGGTTCGGGTAGTTGCATTGGAATTTACTCGCACAGGCATCATAGCATAGCCAGCAAAGACAGTGTCGCGATAGTATGCGCTGAGCATGTATTCCCCGGGGACGATATCATCGATCCGATACATTCCACTGTCATTTGTTAATGCAAGCCCCGTTCCTGGAAGCGAGTATATCTGAACATTGGCAAGGGGCTTCATCGATCTGGGATCCTTTACAAGACCCTGAATTGAACCAAATGATGGTGCAATGATATTGTCAGCACTGCATCCGAAGAGAATGGCTGACAGTAGCATACAGAGTAAAGCATATTTCATGTTGTTTTTCCTGGTTCTTGAACACATGCAACATACTCCCCCAATCGCCAGGCCGAACCTTAATAAAACCTTAACTATGATGGCTGGGTGACTATATTTGACATCAACAATTTATACTAGGCTTACATTATGAAACACCTACTAGCACTATTAGCAACATCGTTGCTTGTGATCTCCTGTACAAAAGATAATACAACCACCCCCGAGCCTGCGCCCTTGAAAACCCCAGGTGTGGGAAGTACCTTTTCATATGCGGGATATGCCATAGACATTACAGGATCGAAGATACCTGACACTGATAATCAGCACACAGAAACGGTTGTTGCGTCAAACATCTCCTTTCAAGGCAAAACTGGTGTCTGGGCAATTGACAATGGTTCATCAGACACGCTGATGTATTGCTTAGATCGTAACAATGATCTATTGATGTATGTCGATGAGAGTGATGGCATGGCATTCAACAACTGGGTGCGTCTGCCAATCTCAACAGGGACAACATTTACTGATTCTGCTACATCAACAGAAGACTACCAAGGTGTCCCAGTTCAGATACTCACCAGATTTACATCGTTGCTCAAAGGTGAAGAAAGCGTAACTGTTGGATCAGAATCGATCCGTGCCGTAAAGATCCTTTTTACTATCTCTGGCAGAGCATCTATTGCGGGTCAAACAATATCTGATATCGAGTTGGTTACCACTCTCTGGTATGCTCCGTCTCTCGGCAACTTCATTAAAGCAGAGCAGCCAGCCACCGAGATCAAGGCAAAGGGTGAGATACAAGACGGTTTCACATCAACACTCAAGAGCTATTCGTTGAAGTGATGTGACATGCGCCTGAGAAGAGCTGGTTGAGAACACAGCTTTACCGTTATTGTCTTCAGCGATCTTTACCAGAGCGGACTTGTTCACGTTGTCATCAACTCCAAATACGAAGATCCGTGAGCTACTGGTGTTCGCCCTGCTAATACGATCGTGGCCAATGTACGCCTCCCCATAAGTCATGAAGATGATCACATTTACATAGTTGCCTGCCTTGTGATTAGCGAGGGCCGATTTCAATGTATTGTTGATCTCAGTGCCATTGCGCGTGCGTGTTGTTGATGAATATCAATGCCTGGTCAATGTTGGAAGATGTTGCTGTACGGTGTTCAGTAAAGCACTTCTCTACGACGTCATCAAAGGTCAGCACGTTGAATACATCTTCACTGCCCAGATTCTGGAGGCAGTATTGAGCTGCCTGTTTAGCGCGATGCAATCTGTAATCAGCCGACATCGAGTCACTACGATCAAGCACAAAGGTGAACCGTTTTGGCAAAGTATCAGTTGAACTATTCTGTGATTGTGGTATAGCCATCATTAGGGCATAGCCATCATCATTCGCGGGCTTTGTACTCAGCACATTCATGGTAAGCGAATCGAATTCTGGCCTATGCGATACATCAAGTCCTGCACCCCGAGCAAAAATCATACTGTCAGTGATCGTAACGGTATTGCTGGTTTGTGCGTTTATACGCAGGCTTGTTGGTGTGAATGTGCTTAACGCAAAGCCAATAAACCCTTTTGCTACTAGTGAAGAGGTTCCAAGCAGTATAGCAAGGACTACGATGGTTATGCCCCGACCAGTGCTGTGGAGTATCATTATTGAGCCCCTTCAGTTACGATGATTGGCTGCGATGTTGTTGAGTTGCCAACGCGCACGACAACGATGTATGTACCTGGACGTAGATCGAATCCAGATAGAGGTAGAGTCCATACTCCTAAATTCACGAAGGACTGTGTGTGGTCAGCAACAACGCGTCCAAGCATATCTATGATCTGCATGGTGATGCTCTGACCCGACATTGCCGAAGAGATGTTGACCGATAGCGAAGAGTTCAGTGTAGCAGGATGCGGAGTTACATCAATCTGAATTGCTTCGATTGGTTTATCGCCTGAATAGTTCACGGAAGTGTTCTTATCGTCAGGGTCTGCATAGAGGGCAGTATACTTTGTGAGGATACCGAACTGAATACTTAGCTGAATGATGGCATCGACAAGTTCTTTCTTCTCCCCATACCTGGCAATCTGCTCGAGTAATGCGTCCACACGCGCACGTGCCCAGAGTCTTGCGACCGCTTTATTACTCGTTGCAGGATCACCGAAGACAACGTCCTGCGTGAGACGGAAGTTGACGCCAAGGATCATGCCCAAAAGTGTTACAGGATACGTACCACCCTTCTCGTAGAGCCCTGTTTGAATAACGCGTCCGCCAACACCGACATTCGGTAACACCTGTGGTTCAACATCATAGGTAACCAATCCACCGTACTCCAGCGTCATATTCGTAAGGTTAGGCATTGCGATTCGGCGCAGATGGTCGCGTATGATAATCGCAATTGAATCATCATTCATAATCTCAGTCAGGTAGCCCCCTGTCTGTCGTGCCACATTCTTCATGAGCGCGATACTTGATTCCTCTCCGATTGTAATTGGGTTTATCGTTACGTTCATACGATTCCACTTCTTGAGCGAGTCGAGTATGACGGTCTCATTCTGCTCACCAAAGGATGGCTGGCCATCAGTAAGGAATACAACGGCATTTGCTGTTTCAGCATTGTAGCTCTGTTGTACTGCCGCCCTTAGAGCTTCGCTAATGTTGGTCAGACCCAGCGCGCGCATCTGTTGAATGAATGTTCGCGCCTTTTCAATGTTCTCACTTGTTGCGTCAATCAGATCTTCGTTCAGAGATGTAACATTGGTGCTGAACGTAAGAATGTTGAATCGATCACGTGGATTGAGCTGCTCAATGAACGACGTCATAGCCATACGCAACTGATCCATACGTCTAGGCGTCATACTTGACGATACATCAGCTACAAACGTCACTGACCGCGGTACCTCAACATTGCCCGTATCGGGTGGAATAACCCAGGTTAGGAAGAACGGCTTTGAACCGAATGAATCAGATGGCACAGGAACATATGTAAGGGTGCCCATTTCCGTGCCAGTGCGTTTTGCGGTAAGCACGAGCGTGTAGTTCTTTGTTGGCACAAAGCTCTCATCACCCAGCGTGATCCGAGCTTCCTTATCTGAGAGCATCTGAATACTATGAGCTGGGGTGTTGATATACGATGGAGATTCGATCTTTGACCATGTAGACTGCGTAGTTGCGTCAATCGTGAGACTCATTTGCTGAAGGGGCTTTGGTGATAGCCCCGTCGTCTTGAGCAAGTGCTTGTAGGTAGACTTACCAAGGGCAAATGGCATAATCTCGGTGTAGGTTATCTCGATGCGGACATCACTAATACCAAAGATGGGGGCTATCTGTAGCTTGAAAATATTTTCTCCAATCTCTTGCAGAAGTGCTGGGTCCATGCTGCGACGGATCTTCGCATCGTACGCTGCTTGGGCTTCCTTCTTCTCACGTACGCTGCCCTTGTATCGGATACCGTTAAACCAATAGTACAGCTCAGTGATCACCGCACCTTCTGGTAGCGGGAAGATCAGCGTTGCCTCTACCTCTTGGTTGAGTTCGTTGCGGAATACTTGGTCTACATACGTAGTAGCAACATGATCTTGAATCTTGACTTTGACGTCGTACTTCGAAATGGCAATAGCCTGATAGGTCTGCGTTGAACGTAAGGGGCGCACAAAGAGCGCGCCAACCGCATAGGCTTGTATCGATGCTACTGCAACGAGAATCAGAGTGAGTATACTACGTGCGATCATGGGTCGCTCCTTCGAGATGTTGTTCGTTCTTGACGAATGCAACCTACCCGGTGGATTGCCTCATGGCACCTTAATGAAACCTTAAGTCAGGGGGACTGGGGACGAGGGACGAGGGTACGGGGGTACAGGGGTACAGGGGTACTGATTACAATGATTGAATGTATGTTGTTAGGGACATACCACCTGATAAACCTAGCTTTTTACGAAGGTTTGATCGGTACACCTCTATAGACGCAACGCCAATACTTAGAACTTGAGATATTTCTTTCGACGAGAGATTGAGCTTAAGAAACGACGCCAGCTGTACTTCTTTGGCTGTTAGGCTTGGGTGCTTTGACGTTAGCGCACGTATGAATGTGTCATGCACATCTGCTAATTGCTCTTGGAAGTTCTTCCAGTCTTCTCCTGTTCTACGGTGAACATCGATCTTGCGTAGAACATCCCGCAGATGCTGTATGCGCTCTGTATCGTTGCTGCGAACCGCTTGCTGCAGATCTGCAGCAAGTTCACTAAGGAGCTCATTCTTTTGCGCAATTGCGAGCACATTGGTGTTTAGTTCGCGTTCTTTCGTATTCAACTGCAGCGTAAGGCGCTCATTGGCTGCCTGTATGCGTTCCCGCTCGCGAGCCTCGCGCTCCATATCAAGACGCAGCTGCAAACCCTGGCTATGTTGAGCACGAAGTTCTGCATCGGCTGCTTGCTGGGCAGCCGAGGCCTTACGCTCGTGACGCAGCGCCGCTGTATACTCGTGGTGATCCTCGTAGAGCACAGCAAGCTGACGTTCCAACTCCGAAACCTGGTTATGCATCATCTGCTGCTCTGCGAGTTTACTGCCACGATTAAGCTTCTTGATAGCCTCCTGCCAAGCCCCCTTCGCGTTAAGAAGTGCTGCTTGATGTTCAAGGATTTCGATTTCTAAGTTCGCATTGTCAATAGAGCGCATCCGCTTGGCAGCGCTCTCAAGAGAACGGTGAGCGCGCTCGTGGTCCTTTTGATGTAATGAAATCTCGGCAGATGTGATTAAACAACCGACTTCGCGTTCGGCATCGTTTGTCTGACGAAAGATATCGAGCGCCTCTTCCGACATAGCCTGAGCCTGAGCAAAACGACGTTTCGCCAGAAGTATCGTCGACAGATACATCATGATACGTCCTCGTGCATGAACATCATGAAGCGAGGTCATCACGACAAGAGCCTCACTCATCGTTGCTAGGGCAGCATCGAGATCTCCGGTACGCTGGTAGACTCTCCCAAGATTCGACAGCGTAAGGCCAACGCCCATGTTATCGCCGTTGCTGCGGTGGAGTTCGAGACTGCGCCTCGACCATTCGATCGATGTTGACGTGTCTCCGATTCCGGCATACACATCGGCAATATTACCCGTGATGCGTGCGCGCATACCAGCGTCATCAAGACGTTCAGCAATGGTCAAACACTCTGAAAACGCCTGGAGCGAGTCCTTCGGACGTCCGATAACCGAGTACATACTGCCTACGCTCGTGAGGATTGCCATCAGAACCGAATCGTCTCCAAGACTTCGCACAATGCGCTCGGACTGACGAAACATCTCGATGGCCTCTTCATTGCGTCCTAATTGTCGAAGAGTTAAGGCAACATTCTGAAGTGCTCTCGACTCGCCAACACGATCTTTCATGCGGCGATACCCCGGCAATGTTGTCTCGAAGTGCTCGAGTGCCACATCGTATTGATGATGAGCGAAGTAGCATATTCCTATCATGCGCTGGCTGTGCAAAGCCCGTTCCTTGAGCTTAAACTTCTTGGCAATGGCCAATGCTTCCTGTGCGAATACAAGCGCCTCGAGGGGGCGATCATACTGCAACTCACGGCAAGAGTTGAGTTGCACTTCTATGCGAGCCTGGGGCGACATTCGGGGCATATCCCAACATAGCCAATTAAGGTTTGATTAAGGTATCTTCGGACTCGGTATTCCCGATTATTGTGTTGGAAAGCTTCGCTCACGATATCGCTCGCATCCATGATACGCTTACTTCACGCCGCTGTACTTCTTCTCTGCACAAGCATGGTGGTATTCGCGCAACCGGTTCTTCGCAAGACTACCCTGCCAGCCCCTTTCAAGAGCTTTACAATGGTGCCGTGCGATACAACAGGGGTGCGCATTGGTGCTCCTGGTACCGGACAGGATTGGAGTTATTCTACGCTGATGCGGCGTGGAACGGATTCGATCACAACGACCTACACCGACAAGTCTGGACTTACACCCGTTGCACGTATGCGCTTTCCCAATGCAGAGGTTGTGGTTATCGACGATACAACCACGTACATCTATCGCACAGTTGACAATAAATGGCGTCTCGATGGTTGGATTACACCCAATACCGAAATGCTAGCAGGGGCAGACCCATACGATGTGCGGCCAGTGGAGATCGTGTTCAACGATCCATCGTCTGACGTTTTCATTGGCACACTACAGTCACCATTCCCAACTCCCGGAGCGAAGAACGTCACAGGCTCTCACGCATACATATATGATGGGTTTGGTCAGCTAGCACTACCTGATCGTACCTACACCAATGTTGCTCGCATAACCCAACGTGATTCGATGACAGCGGAGATTACGCTCGGAGTGCAAAAGGGATCGATAAAGACCACTACTCGCAAAACATCATGGCAAGAAGTGTCGTCCAATGTTCCACTATTCATTATCGAAGAATCAACAACGACTGTAGTGAACGCCAATAATGTAACGCTGTTTGGTCCGTTCAATCAACGTTCTGTTCGCTACAGACGTTACACCGAACCAACAGACGTGCATGAAGATCCTGATAATGCTCTGCTGGTGGTACCATCGCCATCATATGCTGATGTGATTGCAGTGAAGGGGCTACGTGCGGAACCAGAGAACATCTCGGTGATCAATTCAATCGGCGAACTCATGGAATGTCCAATGGTGAGTTCTGGAACTAACGTACACATCGACGTGCGCCAGCTCGCCACTGGATCATATACGGTCGTTGTTACAGACGGTCGGCACATCAGAATGGCATCGTTTATACGGATGCCCTAGATCTTACGTTTTGCTAGACCGTCGAAACTGAGAACAGTGTTTGTTGCATCAGCCGATCCACCAGTTTGATATTCAGTCTTATCGATCGTGATGCTTCCCTTTGCCTTGCCTTTTCCGGTAATCGTAATATCAACGCTGGCAGCAACACGGATGTAACCAGCCGGCAGAGCCTGTGTTGACTGCTGCAGGCGTGTATCATATACGCGCTCCCAACAATCGGACGATGGCATCGACAGCGAAGAGCTGTTTTCCTCATTACATGACGGCCGACGTTTGAACAGCAAATTTGTAGAGCCCGACAACTTTGTAGCGGTTGTTGAAAGGGTCTGTCTATCTAACACAAACGAACCTATACCAGGTCCAGATCCATCATTTACAATGTTATAGCCAATCGTTATCACATCACCAGCTTGGGAAACATCCAACTTCAGCGTGCCTTCACCCATCCAGCCATCACCTCCCTCGCTTTCGCCTTCATACTCTCCTTCTCCTTCTGATTCTTCAGCCGTGCCTCCAACCTGTCCGCCGGCTATATCGATGGAAACCTTACCACCCCAACCACCGATATACTTGCCCCCTTGAGCAAGTACAACAGTTGCTGAGAGGAGTGCGAGAATGAAAGCAACGGTGATGGTGCGCATGCAGATGTGTTCCTAGAATAATTGATGCGCCAAATTGACGATAGTTGATGTCGTATCAAATGTGATTATCGTGGTACAAGGTGAACATCGCCCGGCTATCATGTCCCATTGTTTCCTCCATCCCCAATACGTGATTGGAGATCGACTTATTGTCAACTAACTGGGGGGAAGAGCAAATTCTCGTGATATTTCTCGCGGTTGGTTTTACAATTTCCTAAATAATCTATTTGTTGGTGCAAACGAGTGAACGGTGATTGTCCTTGTTGTTGCACCGTAGAGGACTCCCACTCTTTGAGGTGAGTAGTAATAAGAAGTTCATTAGGGAGAGTGATTTACTTCGATGAGATGAGGAGTTGAAAGGCAGAAAAAGTAGTAAGAAAATGTTACCATAATCAATCAACTGTAGTTGAATAATGGACGGTTGTTGTTTATATGAATTACATTCCTGTATGTTTACTTCATACTTACTATAACATACTTGTATGGAGTTCAAATGGAAGTGCATAACGATGGATCTAAGAAACCATTTTATAAAAAGAAGTGGTTTCTAATCACTCTTGGGGTACTTGTTATAATTGCAATTATTCCAAAGGGAAACAACATCGAGTCAGGAACGTCGTCACCAAAGGACTCGGTGTCTGCGACTTCGGAGGTTACCAAGGACAAACCATCACTCGACTCAAGATTGACCAAGGAGATCGAGAGTATCAAGAAGGGTATTGACTTTACTTCATACTATGGAAAAGAGATAGTCAATCTCCAACTAGTAACAGTGCTCTTCACGTCATGGAGTGAGATGGTAAAAGAAGGACTCAGTTCTTCAAACCCCAATGATGTGAAACTTGCAAATGAGTTGAAGAAACTGGTATCGAGGACACAGGTCAAAGAACTTCCCCAGATTAGAAAAAATTATATCGAAATCGCAAGGAAGAAACTGTGGGAAAGCAACATTGAGGTATCTGGTGGTGGGAAGGGAAATACCGTCATCAACCTCACGGGTGGTAGTTTCTTCAATAACAAGAACAAGGCAGAAGTTCAGGGGACATTGTCATCAATATTGCGAGAGTTTAGATTCAAGAGGTCAAACTACCGTGCCTATGATGGACAGGACGAGTACACTTACTACGATACAGACTCACCTGACGATGGTGAATTGTATTGAGACAACGATAGATTGTTCGTAAACGAAACAGGGGTAGGTGTCATTCACCTGCCCTTTTTACGTTAGAAAAACGAGTGTCCCTCTCTGTCATTACATCATCTCAGTTTTTATCGGATAATCCTTCACAACTGATCTTCCCCCCAGTTAGTTGACAGTTGGAGGGTTGGGAAATCGCAAGATGTGCTGGCAGAGAAACGCTTTGATCATGCACGGCCGGCGTTATTACGCCAGTTCAAGCAGCTTAGTATCACGAATCGGGACTGACGAGACCCTCACACCTACACTCTCTGAACAGGTCAAAAAGTGTGGTACTAAAAGTGTGGTACTTTTTCTCGTTTCTCTCTCTGTAAGTCCTTACGAATAAGGAAAACGAGTAGAAACAGAAAGACCCTCTGAAACCGTTGGGTTTAGAGGGTCAAACATCGTTTGTATCCAACCACTTGACGTGGTTCCGAGAGTGGTTCGGGAGGGGGCATTATTCCTTAGAGCTTTCATCTCCAAGGAACAACTACGGAAACCCTCCACCATGTCCATTGCACATTGAATAGAGCACACTAGTCCTCTCTCACTAGACTGCCAAAGAACCTAAAGGCGTTTCGCGTAGCACTACGCTTTTCATCCCAAACAAGGGCTTTGTTGCTCTCCCAGCGTTGCTTCTCGATCTTGTACTTTTTGAATGTAGGAGACAGGCAGGGGAAGCCATCTAAGAAGTCCCAATACATTCCTGTGTCTGGATCCTTGATTGATGTATGAAAAAAATTAGGAAAATCGTTGAGATCGGCATTGACAATAAACTTCTGAATCTCTGTTTGCTTCTCAGGATCCATCGGAATCTGCTGATAGTTGTCTCGCGCGAAATGCTTACGTTCCCTTTCAATCATTAGCGTTAATGTGTTTACCTCTGCATTGTATTGTTCAGAGTCTCTACCAAAGAGACCATACGTTCGCCTGATGTTTCCAAGCTCGCGTTTAGAGACCCAATCAATCAAACTGAGATTCTCTTCGGCATGCCTGCTAATGCTTGAATTGCTGGGAAGGTTGTCTGTAAAACTGCTCACATGAGAGATCCAATCAAATCCATGGTAGGGTTTCATTGGTGGTTCTTGGGGCATAGGTGTGGGACTCCATACCCCAAAGCTGTATAGCAGCGCAATCACGGGTGGCAGTAACCACGCAAGAAAAACATATGTGGCTAACTCAGTATCAACAAGAAGGGTTATAGGAATGGCTATGGTAAGAGACAGCTGCAATAGAACGAAGCCATAAACCAGCACTTTGTGTGCGCTCATGCCTGGCTTGGCCTTTCGCTTTAGGCCTATAATGTCTCCGTTATGCCACCTTTCCTGCAAATCACGTAGGATCGCATTGCGCTGCACTTGTACTTCAGGTCTGATAAGATGTAGTTCTCTTACCTCAAGTCCAGCCAGCACATTTTCAAATGTAGATTTGCGTCTAAGCCACATTTCCTCGTCTACATCATGCGGCGTTCTTGATAAGTCGATGAGTTGATTTTCTTTTTGTCTCATTGAAACAAACGTACTGTGTTGATTGAAGACTGTACGGACTAATTGTCAACCTGGGTAGTCGACATTAAGGTGACCTCCGATCACATATCCTGTATGGCGGAAACGAAGGGAAATTATGACGGTGAAGAATCAAACACTATACTTGTCTATATAATCGGTGCGGGTCACCTGATCACAAATACATTCGGAATTATGTAAGAAGTTGATACGGTGATAGAACCATACCTAACATATAAAGGAGCGATACAGTGAAGCACATCTATATTATAGCTGTAATTATAACCGCGCTGGCAACAAACGCCTGCACTCAGTTCGGACAAAATACCTGGGTTAAAACCTATGGTGGAAGAGGTGACGAGCAGGCGAGCAGCATTGTTGCGACACCCGACAGTGGCTACGTAATAACAGGATGGACAAGTTCTGCTGATCAGGACTTTCAGGGAATTAGGAACGACTATTTCAATAGAGACATTTTTGTTATCAGGCTTGATGGCAAGGGAAACATCTTGTGGAAGAAAGTTATTGGAGGAAAGGAAACTGACGAAGGAACGTCCATTGCTCTAGCGCGAGATGGAGGGTTCATTCTCACTGGAAGAAATGCTTCAGACGACGGTGATTTTGTGAATATGCAACACAACACCAGACTTATCGAATACTTGAACAAGAGAAGTGCAAGTGGAGACAATTCCTATTCAGATCCACCACGCGCGACATTTGACGTATGCATCATTAAGATTGATGACAACGGTGCTGTCCTTTGGAAGAGGTCGTTTGGGGGAACAAACAGTGAAGCAGGACGTTCGATTTCCTCGGCTGCTGATGGTGGATGTTTTGTTGTTGGAGAGACCAATTCAAAGGATGGCGATATCTCGGGAATGAATAAGACTGGGGATCACTTTTCCAATGACATCATTGTCGTAAAACTGGACAATGCTGGCAATGTGTCCTGGAAAAACCTTATCCAGTGTGAATTGAATTCAACGGGGATGGATGTTAATGGATGCTCAGTAAGTGCAACAGCTGATGGCGGCTGTGTCGTTACTGGACCATATTCCTCAGCCGATAATGGCTTCGATGGTATGAGCTATCGCAGGAAGATCTACGTTTGCAAGTATGACAAAAACGGCGCTCTACAATGGAGGAAGACATACGGTGGCAGCATCGGTGAAAAGTCTAATGCCATCATCACAACATCTGACAATGGGTACGTGCTTACTGGATATACCTATTCGAATGATGGAGACTTTAAGGGCTTGAACAAAGGAGAGAGCGATGTTTTTGTCCTCAAGCTCGATGAAAGTGGAAACATCCAGTGGCGCAATTGCATTGGTGGAAAGTACAATGAAGAAGCAATGTCGATTTCATCCACACCTGATGGTGGGTACGTTGTGACAGGTTTCACGAAATCGAATGATGGAGACTTTGCAGGACCCCACGTAACCAATGAGAACATCTTCGTGGCAAAGCTCAACGACAAAGGCCTTTTGCAGTGGAAAAAGGTGTATATGGGATCTGTCGGAAGCGGTGAGACAGGAAGCTGCATTACAACTACTCTCGACAGTGGTTATGTTCTCACGGGATGGACGTCTGTTGTATCAGGAGATGAGCTATACTCGGCAAGCGGAAAAGTATATAGTAAGTATGGCGACCTCCAGAATCCTAACAAGGGTGGTCTTGACATCTTTGTCATGAGATTAGACTCAACGGGATACCTTCGGAGTTCTGGTACTGAGATTCTTTTCCCAACAGCACCGAAACAACAAAATACAACGCCGAAAAGGAGATAATCGTCAGCTTTAAGTACTTGTGCGCGTTAACAAAAAGCTTGCGAAACGTGAGTAACGCATTATTGGTGAACGATGAGAAGGGTTCACCCCCATATCCCTTTGACCCTGTCCACACAGAGACACGTTTCTGGATGTTAACCTCGTAAGAGGTTTCATATCCGTTCACGTTTGTGAGGGTTGAGGAAGACGATTCGCAGAACGAATCGGGACTGACGAGACCCTCACACATACACTCTCTGAACAGGTCAAAAAGTGTAGTCGTAAAAGTGTAGTCTTTTTTCTCGTTCCCGTCTCTGTAAGTCCCTGTAAAACAACGAAACGAGTCAAATAAAAAGACCCTTTGAAAACACGAGGTCTCAAAGGGTCTAATCTCTATTCCAGTCAACCACTTATGGTTGAAGGGTATGTGGTCAGGGAGGGAATTGAACCCCCGACACGAGGATTTTCAGTCCTCTGCTCTACCAACTGAGCTACCTGACCGGCGTGTTGGAACTCCAAATATAACAAATAGCAGAGAATAGAGAACCCTACACATGTCACATTATGCGGGGCTCGCTGCACGTAGAGTTGAACAACTTGGAACAACTCGATGCATAGGTCTACCAGGGAGTATTTCCCGACACGAAAACAAATACGGTTAGTAGGACGTGATTATGCATCGCCCGGCGCATACTTCATTACAATACTCACTGCCAGGAGAAATCACCTCTTATCATCTATACATGATGGTCAGACACATCTGAGTATGATAGGTGCAATTGCACAGGAGGAATGGCTAGCAACTCCTACTGTTCGTCCAAACATTCATGTTGAGAGGGACTTCACAGTGTTCATGCCTGATCACATGCATGCAGTGCTCTGGATCCTAGATAAGAATGGATTTCCCGTAGTCTATTCGCACTCAGATAGTTGCCATGCAGCATCCAGAGGCTATGTCTCGCAAAGTGTGCCATCAGTGATAAGCCACTTCAAAGCGCAAGTCACTCGTCGCGTGCGCAACATGCTAGGCCAGTCATCATACAAGGTCTGGCACCGCGGCTACTACGAAACCATCATACGAGATCAGGACCACCTCGCCAACGTCCACCAGTACATCCAAAACAACCCATCCCGCTGGCACGAACGACACCGGTAAGGGCGAGCCGGTGGCTCGCCCGCGAGAACACACAGGCACACACGTCGCCCGCGAGAACACACAGGCACACACGTCGCCCGCGAGAACACACGGCACACACGTCGCCCGCGAGAACACACGGCACACACGTCGCACGCGAGACACACGGCACACACGTTGCCCGCGAGAACACACGGGCACACACGTCGCCCGCGAGAACACACAGGCACATACGTCGCCCGCGAGAACACACGGGCACACACGTCGCCCGCGAGAACACACAGGCACACACGTCGCCCGCGAGAACACACGGCACACACGTCGCCCGCGA
>JBIJAX010000037.1:0-22222 GCA_044345485.1 Kapaibacterium sp. (SeqCode) | reverse complement strand
TTCAACACGTACTCTACGGTACCACTGGCACCCCCAGTTGTCATCAGTCCCAAGAACATCGACAATGTTGATGCTACCGAACCAATACGATTTGCATGGTCGGCTGTTCCAGATGCAGCGTCCTACAGGCTGCAGGTAACATCAACTCCAGACTTTCGCGATGTAGCCACAGACACAGTAATCCAAGATCTTACCTGCACGCGAACTGGGTGGTTGCCCGGCACGGCATATTCTTGGCGGGTTATGGCAATGAATGAACATGTTGTAAGTCGTTGGTCAGATACTGCACGGTTTATCACAGCACCAACGGGCGCCACTGCTCTGGTTCCGCTTTGGCCCCGTCTGGCATCTACGGGTGTTCCCACAACGGGCATTGTGCGGTATTCCACATCGCCCGAGTTTACGAGATACACTGCCGAGTTTAGCCGTAGATCAGACTTTGAAGATATTGATCTAACATTTGCATCGTCCACGTCAACAACCGAGTACGGACAGCTGCGCGAACGCACCACATACTACTGGCGTGCAATAGGTGAGCGTGCCGATGGTACTCGGGCTACTGGACCTCACTCCATGTTTACAACGGCCTACGAAACTGTGGGCGTCGATACAGAGGGCAACGAAACGGGTTACGCAGAAATCACTGCCGGCGCCGGAGCTGTATCAATTGGCTCTGCATATTCTGTCAGCGCCAGGTATCGACTGCTCAACATTGCGGGACAAACGTTATCACACGGCACGATCGAACCAGGATGCACGATAGTTGTTCCTGTGATAGAGTCGGGCGCAGTTTTCGTAGAAGTACTACCCCAGGCAGACATCAACACTTCAATGCGACGTGTAGTGATGGTTCGCTAAGGGGCTTACCGCACCTTAAACGAGGCCATTGTGATGATCGCCAGCATGATGGCAACGATGTAGAAGCGCGTAACGATCTTGGCCTCGTGCCACCCACTCTTTTCAAAGTGATGATGAAGTGGCGCGATCTTGAAGATCCGGCGTCCCTCCCCGAATCTCTTTTTGGTGTACTTGAAGTACGTAACCTGAAGGATGACAGATAGCGTTTCCGCAAAAAAGATGCCTCCAACGATTGGAAGCAGAAACTCTTTCTTGATGAGCACGCAGAGTACGCCTATGGCGCCCCCTAGAGCGAGGGACCCTGTATCTCCCATGAATACCTGTGCTGGGTAGGAGTTGTACCACAAGAACCCCATAGCAGCTCCGACCATAGCAGCGCAAAAGATCGTGAGCTCTTCCGTTCCACTTAAGTGGATGATGTTCAAGTAGTCTGCAAAGAATGCATTGCCGGTAAAGTAGGAGATCACTGCCAGTGTTAACGCACTAACGCCTACGGTTCCGATGCACAGTCCGTCAAGACCGTCGGTAAGATTCACAGCATTCGATGTTGCTGTGATGATAAAGATCACCAGAGGGATATAAAGCCATCCAAAATCAAAATGAGCAAGCTTCTCGAAGGGAATCGTCGTTATCGTTCGTTCCCACGTATGAAGTCCAAACCATTCGGGGAAAAAATACAGCGCGCTGCCTACGATAAGTCCAACACTGACTTGTCCAACGATCTTGTACTTCCCGATAAGCCCCTTGGGATATTTCTTCACAACCTTGAGATAGTCATCCAAGAATCCTACGCCACCAAGCGCGGCAGTAGCAAACACAGCCATTACAACGTACATGTTGAATACGTTAGCCCACAGAAGGGTGGGGATGAGAATTGCCCCAAGAACGATCAGCCCGCCCATCGTGGGTGTACCAGCCTTGTTTACATGCAGGCCAACATTCTGGAGTTCTACCTTGGCCTGTTCGCCAACCTGACGGCGCTTAAGCATCCGTATGATGCGGGGTCCGATTAGGAATGTGATCAGCAGCGCAAATATCGCCGCCGCCGCGGCACGGAACGTAACGTAACCAAACAGGTTAATGCCTGGAACATCTGTGAATGATCTAATCCACAGCGCTAATTGATACAGCATAAGATGTTTGCCCCCCAAACAAGAACGATCAGTTACTGCTCCCGCAGCAAATCTATAACTCGTTCCATTGTCATTCCGCGTGATCCTTTGACAAGAATGGCAGAGTTTTCCCGAGCAACTTCCAGAAGGTGCTCAACACAACCTCTGTGTGTTGGTGTTACGATCAAGTGTGGAGCATCGAGCCGCTCTGCTGCTGCACGAAACTCATCGCCCATCACAATCACCACATCGGCATATTCCTGGGAGGCCGAGATGATGTGCATGTGTTCTTCCTGTGATGCCAAACCCAGCTCTCGCATATCTCCAAGTACAGCTATCCGCTTGTTTGCCGGGTACCGCTGAAGTGTACGCAGCGCCATAAGCATCGATTCTGGATTGGCGTTATAGGTGTCATTCAAGATTACCATGCCACGCTCGCGCTGCACCGTCATACGTCCATATCCATGGGCGGCAGGGGGCGCATAGGAACCTAGTCCGCGCTGAACAAACTCTGGATGCATCTGAAGCGACCATGCGATTGCCATAGCGCAGGCTGCGTTGTAGGCCGATGCCAATCCATGCGTCTGCATGGTAGCTCTGAAGGTGTAGGTGCCGTGGACGATATGCAGAGACGGACGCACGTCGGCGTCGAAACTCACCGATGGATGAATGTCGGCGATATTCTCCACACCGAAGGTGATGGCTCTGGTAAACGTGGTGGCATACTTCGCCAGACGCGGATCATCATTGTTTACAAAGGCAAGTCCACCATGATCCCGCAGAAAATCATACAGCGCAGTTTCTTCGCGCTCGACTCCATCAAGATCGATGAGCTTTTCGAGGTGCTCCTTGCCAATGTTGGTGATGAGTCCGTGCGTAGGCTGTACCATACCACTCAGGATCTCGATCTCACCAGGTTCGTTGGTACCGATCTCGATCACTGCTGCGTCAGTCGTATCATCAAGTTGTAGTAGTGTTAGAGGTGTACCTACCTGATTGTTGTAGTTGGCCTGGGTTTTGAGAACGCGCATATCCTGCGAAAGAACATGTGCGGTAAGGTCTTTAGTAGATGTCTTGCCCGCAGCTCCAGCAATGGCGATCACGGGTATGTGATATCTCCGCCGGTGATACCATGCAAATGATCCAAGAGCATGAAGTGTAGAGTCTACAACTAGTGTGGCATCGTCTGCAGTTCTGCCTGACGAGCCCTCTGCTACGATTAGTGAAGCCCCTTGCCGAACTGCCTCATCGATACTGTTGTGTCCGTCAAACCGTTCCCCACGCAGCGCTATAAATGCATTGCCTGGAACAAGTGTACGCGTGTCTGTGCTAATGCCCGTTACGCGAAGATCCGGTGGAAGGTGTTGGGCCTGCTCTCCAAAGATGGATAGCAGATCATCGTGGGTGAACGCAGCTACGTTCGTCATGAAGTTCTCGTGAAAGCGATGTGCAAATCTACCGAACGGTTGTTAACGTCGTTCGGCAATGCGCAGCCGCGCGCTGCGAGAGCGCGGGTTGCGGGCAAGTTCTTCTGATCCGGCCTCAACGGCCTTCTTTGTAATCACGCGCAGTTCGTCTGGATGATCGCGAAAGACGTTCTTTACGATGCGGTCTTCGCCGCTGTGATAACTCATCACCACGATGCGAGCCCCTTTAGCAAGCAGGGGAATGATAGACTCGAGCGTATGCTGGAGGCGGCCAAGCTCGTCGTTTACGGCGATGCGCAAGGCTTGAAACAACCGCGCCATGGTCTTTGGCTGATGCTGGGGCGGGATATGCTGCACAACTACATCGCGTAGGTCTACGGTTGTCTTCAAGGGGGCTAACTGCCTGCGCTTAACAATGGCCTTGGCAATTCTGCGTGACTGAGGCTCATCTCCGTAGTCACGAAAGATGTTTGTGAGCTCTTCTTCTGTGCGGGTGTTCACAATGTCTGCCGCTGTCTCTCCATCGGGCGTGAAGCGCATGTCTAACGGGGCAGCCATGCGAAAACTGAATCCACGATGGTGATGATCGAACTGATACGAAGAAACGCCAAGATCTAAGAGAATGCCGTTGATCTTCTCTCCACCCAGTACGCTAGACATGGTAGAAAAGTTGGCATGAACAAGACGCAGCCTCGATAACTCGCCGCGTGCGAGTTCCTCGGCAAAGCGCTGACTGCAGTGATTGATGGCCTGCTCATCGGCATCAAAACTTACAACTACAGCGCCCGCAGGTGCGCTGGCAAGCATAGCGGCGGTGTGCCCGCCCCCTCCAAGTGTACCGTCGACATAGATGCCGTCCGACGTAAGAAGTAGTCCGTCTAGACACTCCTGGAGCATCACGGGGATATGATAAACCTCGGCTTCAACTCTTGCCATGCCGTGAAATTGCCGAATTTTTCGTCCATGACCTGTATCTAGCTGCGACGATATTAGTCTGTACTTTTGTTGAATCGTAAAACAAGAAGGTATTATCGATGACGTGGAACACTGCACTGTTCCTCATTGTGCTGTTGATGTTTGGTACATCTGCAACGCACAACATAACGGCCCGACCGCAAACAGATAGAGGACGAGCGGTCTACAGTGAATACTGTCAGCGGTGCCATGGCTCGCAGGGACAGGGTCCATCAAACATTCGCACCAAGAACGTCTGGACAAACCCAGTAGATAGCCTCGTAAAGGTAATCGCCTATGGCGCCCGGGGTCACATGACGATGCGCAATGGTACACGACGAAGCATGGTGGCTTCTCCCTACAACGATGCAGACATTGCTCAGGTAAGCATGTATGCGATGAAGCTTATCGGTAGCCGCGATGTAACGGTAACCGAACAAGACGTACAGAGAGTGCGCGAACAACACGCGAAAAACGTACGTCAGAAGTTCCGCGGCACTCGCTAATCAGGGAAGTAGCCGGCTTAGGGATTGTAAGCCAAGGGGCTCTACGGTCTTGAAGCCCTCTGCAAACGCCGAGCCGATGCGGCTTCCGTAATAGCGTTCGCGAGCTTCGATACTGTCGAGAAAATCTGGACGCGAAAGCAGTGTCTCAGGCTCGTTACTGGTGTAGGATTCCGATACGTGGAACTGTGACGCGAATGCGCGAATGGCATTCATTTTATCGTTGAACGTTTCGCTGATGTCAACGTACAGGTCGGGTCCGCCCGGGAAATCATAGAACTGCTGATAACACACCATGCGCTTTGGACGATGGGGTTCCTGCTCTATGCCGTTATGATGCGTGGTGATTTTGATGAGCCCCGATAGAAATGCTGCTCTGCGAGAGAGTGCGTGGACGGCTTCGTGATCTGGGTGACGCTCAAACTCCGATGGAATGAGCAGCATAGAAGGTTTCCATGCGCGAATTACCGAAACAAGCTTGTGTGCATTCTCGAGAGTGTTCTCTACACCACCGTCTGGGATACCCAACTGTTCGCGAGCATGTACACCTAAGATTGCTGCGGCTGCTGCCGCTTCTGCTTCGCGAATCTCTGGTGTTCCGCGCGTACCGAGTTCCGCCCGGGTGCACTCTACGAACACCACAACACGTCCTTCGTTCGTGAGTTTCTTTACTGTGCCTCCACACGATAGTTCTGCATCGTCTGGATGTGCACAGATCACTAATACATCGGCGTTCACGATTGAGCTCCATTGAGCTTGTCTACGCGACGTTGGTGTCGTCCACCTTCGAATGGCGTAGCCAGAAACGCTGTAACGATCTCCTTAGCCAGCTCAAGGCTTACAAGTCGTTGTCCAACTGCAACCACATTTGCATCATTATGCTGACGCGCCAGCTGGGCCATTTCTACGCTTGTGCAGTTCGCAGCACGAATACCCTGTACCTTGTTTGCGGCAATCGAGATGCCGATTCCAGACCCACAGACAAGCACGCCATACTCTGCCTTTCCGTCGCGTACGAGCGCTGCTGCCGCCGTGCCATAGTCTGGGTAGTCTACAGAGTCTTCGCTTGATGTTCCTACGTCTATCACGGTATGCCCGAGGGATTCAAGCATTGATGTGAGTTCATGTTTGTAGGCAAAGCCTGCGTGGTCTGATCCAATACTAATCGTCATGCATGTACTCCTGTGCTGCCAAAGCCCCCTTCGCCTCGACGTGTTTCATCGAGCGATTCCACAACGTCCCACTGAACCGTTGCATGCTGCGCTACCACTACCTGTGCTATGCGCATGCCACGCTCGATAACAACATCCGCATCAGAGAAGTTTGCCAGAATTACCTTAATCTCTCCACGATAGTCACTATCGATCGTTCCCGGAGAATTCAGTGCAAACACACCCTGTTTTGCGGCAAGGCCACTGCGAGAGCGCACCTGCATTTCGAATCCGCGCGGGATTGCCACGCAGAGTCCGGTTGGTACCATAACAACCTTGCCTGCTGGCAACGTCATCGGCTGATCAACAGCTGCGCACACATCCATTCCCGCAGCACCATCAGATGCATAGTTGGGAAGGGGCAGGTCTTGCGCGTGGGGGAGGACAACTATGGAGATGTTCATGGGATGCAAATATCGAATTACTTCCGTCCGTAGTCTGCAGGAATCTCTCCCCAGTTCTCAGTGTCCCACTTGAGACACTTGTTCGGATACGAGTTGGACTTAAGCCAATTCTCAGCGCGAGCAATCAGCGCAAACACCGGCGCGTTGCCAGCTGTCCGTTCTACTGTTGTCTTGGCAAGCTTGTTGCGCACCCATGCCAGGGCAGTTCTGCTGTCCGAATAAATGGGCAATACAAGCCCCCTCTCCTTGCAGTATGCCAGCGCATGAACCAGAGCGAGAAACTCTCCGAGATTGTTTGAAGAGTCGAAGAAGGGGCCCATGGAGAATAGCAGTGTGCCCGAGTCGATGTCGACGCCACGGTACTCCATTTCGCCGGTGGACATGTTGCAGGCCGCATCGACGGCAATGGCAGGGAGTGTGCAGCCCCATGACGTAGCCTTGGCCGCGGAGGATTTCTTGCCAGAGCCCGTAGCGATTTCCGAGGTATGACCTCGGTGATACGCATCGTGTGCTGCCGCTTCGCTGGGGTACGACTTGTACTTGGCACCCGGAAACCCGTTGATCTGCTTTTGTGCCTTATCCCATGACGTATAGACGCCTGGTGCATGTCCAACCCAGACAACGTACCATTTCGGTGATGTTTTTGCCATTGATGCAAAGGTATGATGTCACGTTTTGATCTCCTGCACGCACGATGAACACAAGGGGTGATCAACATCATGTATGCATCAACACAATCAGCGGCAGTCTTAGGCATTGGCGCCTTACTGGTCGATATCGAGATTACCGTAGAGACGGCCTTGCCCTCGTTTAACATCGTGGGGTTACCCGACAACTCAGTACGGGAATCACGTGAGCGTGTGGTGGCCGCCCTGCACTACTCCGGATTCGACTGGCAGCCAAGGCGCATCACCGTGAACCTTGCACCGGCCGATGTACGCAAAGAAGGCAGCGCCTTCGATGTGGCTATCGCCATCAGCATGCTTCAGGCATTGCACCTTATGGAAGGGGCTGATCTCTCCGACGCCGTGATCCTTGGAGAGTTGTCATTCGATGCACAGGTGCGTCCAGTGCGTGGCGCGCTGCCTGTTGCGATGAAGGCAAAGCAAGTAGGCAAGAAGAGATTAATCGTTCCAGCGGCAAATGCACACGAAGCTGCGATTGTTGACGGAATTGATGTGTATGGGATAGATACGTTGCATGCCGCGATAGAGATACTAACGAACCCTCAGCCGGGCAGGCGCACGCAGTTAGATGTAGATGAAGTATTCAAGAGAGCGTCGGAACGACACACGATTGATATGGCGGATGTAAAAGGACAGATGTCTGCTAAGCGCGCGCTGGAAGTGGCCGCTGCGGGCGGACATAACATCATCATGATCGGTCCGCCCGGCGCTGGCAAAACCATGTTAGCAAAACGCATCGCCACGATTCTACCGCCTTTGAGCCTCACAGAGGCGTTAGAGACCACCACCATCCACTCAGTTGCCGGCCTTCTCCCCCCAGGGCAGCCCATGGTAACACAGCGTCCCTTTCGAGCACCGCACCACACCATCAGTGATGCTGCGCTGATCGGAGGGGGCGTTGGAGTGGTTCGGCCGGGAGAGGTAACGATGGCGCATCATGGCGTGCTGTTTCTTGACGAAGTACCCGAGTTCCAGCGCAATGTGCTTGAGGTGCTACGTCAGCCCCTTGAAGAACGTACCATACGTATTGCTCGTACAAAGATGACGGTAGAGTATCCTGCGAACGTAATGCTTGTGTGTTCGATGAATCCTTGTCCGTGCGGCAATTACGGAAGTCGCAGAGAATGCAGTTGTTCTCTGCAGGACGTGCAGCGGTACATGTCAAAAGTGTCGGGTCCGTTACTTGACCGCATAGACATTCACGTCCACATACCAGCTGTGGATGTTGAAGATCTCGCATCAGCGCCAACGGGGGAGCCCTCGCTTGCAATACGAGACCGCGTATCAAGAGCTCGAAGACGTCAGCTACAGCGCTATACCAGCAAGGAACATCTGTTCAAGAATGCTGATATGTCCGGTAAAGAGATCGCAGAGTACTGCCGGCTAGATGATTCTACATCAGCTCTTCTTCAGCACGCCATGCGAACCTTGCGTCTCTCTGCCAGAGCCTACGACAGAATCATCAAGGTGGCGCGTACTATCGCAGATATCGTGGGGTCTGCTGAAATCACGAGCGACCATATTCGTGAAGCAATTCAGTACCGCAGTCTGGACCGCACAGCATAATTTGCGCGTCGATGACAAACGAACAGCTTTATCGGCGTGCTCACACGCTTGCGGTGATCACCGTGGTGTACAACATTGTTGAAGGTGTTGTATCGACATTAATGGGTGCGGGCGACGAAACACTGGCACTATTCGGATTTGGTCTCGACAGTTTTATCGAGTCTATCTCAGGTGTCGGCGTTCTCTACATGATCCAGCGCTTACGCTCTCACGGACCCGCCATTCGTACAAAGGCAGAAACAACAGCCCTTCGGGTAACAGGCTATGGGTTCTTTGCATTGTCCGCAATGCTGGTGCTTACATCAACCTATAGCGTTTATACTGGTCACGTTCCGGAGTCAACATTCTGGGGTGTCGTGGTCGGGGGTATCAGCATCCTTACAATGTGGTGGTTAGTCCATCAAAAACGTCATGTAGCGCAAGCGCTCAACAGTGCGCCGTTGCGCGCAGATGCTAACTGCACCATGGTGTGCATCTACATGAGTATTTCGATCCTTCTATCATCGGCCATCTTTGAGCTTACAGGTTTTGCCTATGCCGACATCATCGGGGCAGCAGCGATAACGTGGTTCAGCATCTCTGAGGGACGGGAGTGCTTTGATAAAGCAAAGGGACACGAGTGTTCCTGCGAAACGGAGTGTGCATGATCACGATCGTTGGCGCAGGCAGCACAACAGCTGCATCCCTCATACCCATGTTGATGCAGGAGACAGAGTCACCACTGCATTTGATCTCTTCTCGCCCCCTTGCCTACAGCGATTCTCGGATTGTGCAGAGCACCATCAACGTTCGGGACCGCAATGCGTTAAAAGACAGCGTAATGAAGCTTCAGCCGGAGGTAATCATCAACCTTGCGGCTATGACCAATGTAGATAAGTGCGAGTCCGACAAACAGACCTGCTCCGACGTTAATGTTACGCTGGTAGAAAACCTTGTCCGCATAGCCCGCATCGTTGATGCCCGCGTGGTGCATATGTCTACGGACTACGTCTTTGACGGACAGAAGGGTCCGTATGCAGAATCAGCCGTGCCGCATCCAATCAGCTATTACGGTAAGTCTAAGCTTGCTGGAGAAAACGCCTGTATCGTAGGGAGTATGCACGCCGCTGTTGTGCGCACCAATGTTGTGTACGGACCGTACGTAGAGCGCCCAGACTTTGTCCGCTGGGTTCTTGATGCCCTCGAATCCCGCACACCCATCCGTGTTGTGAACGACCAGTATTCCAACCCAACGTATGTAGACGACATAAGCGAAGCCATTCTGCGAATCATCCAAAAGAAACGCACGGGCATCTACCATGTTGGCGGTGCAGATTACTGCTCACGTTACGAGTTTGCCCTGCGCATTGCTGAGTTCTTCCGGGCAGACGCATCAAACATCACCCCGGTAACAACAGCCGAGCTCAAGCAGCCTGCCAGGCGTCCACTCCGCGGTGGCTTAATCTCACTCAAAGCCGAAACTGACCTCGGCATGAAGATGCGCGGAATCGAGAGCGGACTTTCCACGATCCGCCACCTGATGTTTGCCAAGTAGGGGGCTACCGCATTCATCCCTTAACTACTCGGCGCCCCTCATTCTTCCATGCTACAATGCCCCCTAGCATATTGAGCACGCGGGGGTATCGAAGATTCTTTAGGATTTCAACTGCGTCCGCACTTCGGCGTCCGCTGCGGCTGTATACAAGAATTGTAGCTTCCTTGGGCAGTGTGTTTGCACTGTAGTGAAACTTACTGTCGTAGATATCCATCGAGACAGCATTCTGAAGATGACCGAGTCTGTATTCTTCAGGTGTACGGACGTCGAGTACCACAACATTCTTTGAATTGCGGATGACGCTATCAGCTTGCTTGGTCGAAATGTCTTGATGCAGCTGCATTCCTGCCATAGCACAAATCACGTACGTGTGCATCAGCACTGCAGCAACCACCGTTGTGTACTTCACTATCATGTACCAAACGACTCTAAACGAGTTAAGAGGTTACATAGCAAAGTGTTTTTGGCAGTCTTACTTAGTTCTGAACGATAATCCTTCGCACGGACGTGTTACTCACAAGAAAGTAGACGCCCGCACTCAACCCCGACACGTCCATGGTTGCTGGATCATCTACAAGCATCACCGCGCTACCAGTTGATGAATACAACACGCTTCTCCCGTTCGCTGCTCGCTGTTCGCTGTTCGCTGCTTCCTGCTCTTCATCCACGCTGGTTGTGTTGTCGTATTCGTATGCGCCGGCATCGTTTGTGCCGAGGCGGAGGCGTTCTTCGCATGGATGAACGTAGACAAGTAATGCGTTGAGTGGACGTTCCTGTGCAACGCCCCCAACAACGTAATTCGCAAAGTATGGATTCACTGCCATGCCGCGAGCTGGCGAATCGCTCAGGAGTGCATAGTCGTAGACTGCAGGATTACGAAACTTAGCCTCTGCAACGGAACCTTTGAAGTTGCCTGCATCGCGGAGCGATGAAGGACCGCCAACGAGAAGTACAATGTTGCCTGCAATGATGTTGTTTACGAGCGAATAGTCCTTTGTGTTTGTATCCATGCGCACGAGCGTAGAGGCGCCGCGGTCGCTCACGAATGTATTGTGTGACAAATACAGGCGGTTGTCCACCGTATCGCTCATGCCCTCGAGTCCGTAACCAATGAAGTTTCCGTTCTCTGCGTTTGCGCCTTTGTGGAAGACGTTACCTATCACAATAGACGAGCCGCCGTTTGGCAGGTCGAGATTTCGGGATCCCGTACCGTCTTCATTTGAAAGACGGTTATAGGCGATATAGTTGGCATGTGCGCGAGACTTGCACTCGTGTCCAACCTTAGTGTTGTGTGAGTAGTTAAACATGAAGATGAACTCTTTCACATGGTTGATGTAGATCGCATGTGAAAGTCCGTCACCTGCTCCGCTCTCTTCGAACTCGGAGTGCTCAACACGAATTGTACTGTTCAGATTGTTACCAGCAAGAATACCGTCTTGATTCTTGCGGAACGCACAATTGGAAACGATAATCGATGTTCCTTCTACGCGAATGCCAGCCCCATTCCTATCGGGCACTGCGCAGTCACGAAAGTCTATACCATACACAATGCAGCTGTCGCCCTTGATAACCCAGATCGCTTTTTGTTCGGCTGCTTTACCATCGGCACGCAGGATTACATCGGGCCGCTGCGAGTTTGAGTTGTTGCGAAGTGTGAGCTTATGGGCACGCCATACAGCTACATCGCCTACGTACTCGCCGGGATCGATCGAGACAACGTCTCCATCCTTAACCAGCGTGGCAACGGCACTTGGCACCTTGTACTCGCGTGTTGGGCCAACAAGCCAGGTCTCAGCATGCAGTGGTAAGGACTGAAGGACAACTAGTAGTGCAACAAGAGAAAGGGTTGATCTCATGATATATGTTTTTCAAGTGACATAATAGACTCGCGCACATCATCAAGGCGTTTTTCTAGCGCGGCCTGAGCGTCGTAGAGTCCGCGGTTATAGTAAAACGCTCCGATCTCCTTCGTAAAGAAGTCCACGAGGAACTCTACATCAAACCTACCTAGCTCAACACCAAGCTCGGTGCTGAGATACTCCTGCACTCTTGTGTTCAGAGCGGTACGTTCTTCGGGGGTGAATTCTAGCATGCGCCAAAGCTAATGAATCGGAAATCTCTGCCGTAGATTTGACGTCATGAAGCCTAACACCAACGAATACCCGCCGTACTACCAGAAGTATCTCGATGTCCTCGAAACGGAGGACGTCTTTGAAGAGCTGCTGAATCAGATCACAGAGCTGGAAGATCTTGCAAAGGCACTATCGGACGAGGACGCACTATATCGGTATGCCGAGGGCAAGTGGAGTGTAAAGGAGCTTGTTGGGCACATCACGGACTGCGAGCGGATCTTTGGGTATCGCGCCATGTGTATTGCAAGGGGCGAGCAGCAGCCACTGCCAGGATTTGACGAGAACGCCTATGTGAGCAATGGACAATTCGACGGACGCACCATCGAAGACCTCGTCGATGAATTCCTTGCATGCCGCATGGCAAATGTTGTGTTGTTTGAGAACTTCACCAACGACCAACTTAACCGCGTCGGAACATCAAACGGCGCTCCGATTAGCGTTCGTGCCATCATCTGGATCATTGCAGCGCATACAGCGCATCACCTGCGGGTATTGCAGGACAAGTACGATCTCTAAAGTTGCCGTACGGGCCATATGCCCCTTACGCGGGCTGCTTCGTGGCTAGCTACCGTTTGCTAGGACCTCGCGCTCACGTCGCTAGTCCACCACAACTATCCCACAAGCCCCCTGCCATGCGAGGTGCGTAGGAGTTTCTGGCTCGGAGTATTGCTCGACGAGGAGTTGACCAAGAGGGGAGTAGACGCGTATTCGCCGTTGAGTGGATGTTGCGGGAAGAGTATAGGCGCTGCCGCTGACGCTAACGATGCTGCAGGTATTTGCTGAACCTTCATCGCGGTCTACGCTTGAAGGATAGTTAAACTCGAACGCTCCTACGTTCGTAGAATCTGATCTGCGCTGCATGCCTAGAGCATCATGGGTGATGTCGGTAATGCGGGGCACATTGCAACGAAGAGGTGGGGTGCCAGCTGGAGAGAGATCAAATGGTTGGGCGGTAATCAGCAGTGGATTAACAATGTTGTTGAACGTTGTCCCGATGCCGGGCACTTCGGCCTTCCAGTAGTTCGATGGATAGCGAAATGCACTGACTATTTCTGTAGGAACACGCACCCAGAGACGCGGGGCAACATTCGAAGGATCTACCGTAAAGATGTTGTTGCCCACGAAGATGTTGCTTGCGCTGCGATTTGCTGGAAAGGGGCTTGAGTAGACGGCATTTACAAAGGCCGTGCTGGTGTTGCCCTCGGTGGTCCACATGTCTATGCATGTGTTGTGCGCAAAGCGCACGTTGCGTATGATCTGACGTTGCAGGAAGCCGACTGTGCCTTCCCAGATATCCAGACAGCCTGCCATACGAATGAAGGTGTTGTTGTACACGTCGATACGCTCGCAGATATAGTCCGTGCGGCTACCATCCCATGCCTCTGTGCTAATGAGAACGCCAACCATTCCTCTGCGACCCTTTGGGAACATCGTTGTGTCGGCATTGCTTATAAACCTGCAACCATGAATGCGAACATCTTGTGCTACGTCGCAATACACAGCTGGTGCCCAGTTGTCCAACACAGTAGTGTTGCGGACCTCCACCCTCGAACTGTTGTTGATGCAGACCGCTTCTCCCCAATTACGCTCCACAGAACAACTGTCGATGATTACGTCTTTTGCGCCAAACAGCTTGATAGCGCTGCCGAACTGACCCTTGATACCCCGAACATTGGTCAGGTTTGTATTGCGCACAGAACAACGGTAAAGCATGGTTGTGTCTGCGAGATTCGATGTTTCATCGCCTATCTTGATTCCATGCGAGAACGTTCCATCGATAATAACGTTCTTTAGCAACGCATTTGTGCATCGATATCCTGGCTGTCCAAGGCGTATGCCAAACTCGGAGCTATTGAGGAGTACTATGTTAGATATGGTGATACCTCGTCCGCATAGCGTAAATATCCCATGTCCAGCAGGCACGGTAATGTTTGACGCATTAAGGGCGGCAAAAGGAGCTTCGCCTAGTGCACCTTCGCCCAGTATGCTGAGATCAAGAAATCGTACTCCTGCAGGACCCGTCACCCGATAATCATCAATCTTCTGAATAAACGGCGCTTGTATCTGATATACACCTGGAAGAAATCTTAGCGCACATGCAATGCGTCCACTTACAGCAGATGTTCGCTCCTTCATCAGGGCTATTGCTCGTGCATAGGTAAGCACCGGCGAATCACGCGTACCTGTGCCCGCATCGCTACCGTTAGGTGCGAGATACACGCAGTATTGCTCATCGAATTGGGCGGGCACTACAGGTTCTGGTATCCGAACATCAGTTTGGCTTTGCAACGTGCCCAATGCAACAATGGTAGCGATCAGAATCGCCGAGATGGAATGCTTCATGCAACAAATGTAATGGGCCGATGGATAATGGGGCGACCACGTAGGGTCGCCCCATACGGTATTATTTTGCCGTATGCCGATTGCACGTGAAATATCGCGGTTGCTTGCTATGCGCGCCGCATCGAAGATGCCGGAGGTGTGGGAATGTTCCGTAGAGGAGCTTCGTGCAAATGTTGATAGTCGTGTAGCCTTGTCAGGAAAGCCCGAGGAGATACTCTCTCGTGAGGAGCGCCACATTGATGTCGATGGTGGCACGATTCCTGTGCGCGTGTTTCGTCCGCTGGATGATAAGCCCCTTCACTGCATCGTATTCTTTCATGGAGGGGGCTGGGTGCACAACACTCTTGATATCTATGAGGCGTCGTTGCGGGCTCTGGCAAATGCAAGTGGACACGTCATCGTGGGCGTGGAGTATCGGAAAGCACCAGAACATCCGTACCCGATACCTCTTGAAGATTGCTGGACAGCACTGCAATGGTGCGCTGCATCGGCTGATGAACTGGGGATAGACCGATCGAGAATAGGCGTGATGGGTGATAGCTCTGGTGGCAATCTTGCTGCTGCAATTGCTTTGCGCGCACGTGGAGTTATGTCACTCGCATATCAGGTGTTGATCTATCCGTGCCTAGATCCACGACTCGAAACCGCTTCGGCACAGGAGTTCGCAACTGGCTTTAATCTTGCTAAGCAGGGAATGCAGTGGTACTGGGACCAGTACGTGCCAAATGCTGGTGATAGAACGTTACTAGAGGTTGCGCCAGTGTACGCGGAGGATCTATCAGGTCTGCCCCGAACGATGATTGCTGTTGCTGAAAACGATATTCTGCGTGACGAAGGACTGGCATATCATGATATGCTCACAACTGCAGGCGTAAATAGCACATCGCGTGTATACGAAGGAATGATCCACGGTTTTTTTACCTACGGGGCAATTACACCAACGTATCGAACGCTTATCGATGATATTGCGGAATGGATTACACAACGGTAACCGGGCGACCACATAGGGTCCGGGCGACCACATAGGGTTCCGGGCGACCACATAGGGTCGCCCCTACGGTACCCGCGTACCCCAATCACATCGTTATGCAATACTGATACAACGGCATGCCGAGCGTGATGTTAAACGGGAACGTAACGCCCAGGGCCATAGGGATGTAGAGTCCTTCGTCGGCTTGTGGGACTGCAAGGCGCATAGCAGCCGGGACGGCGATATACGATGCGCTAGCAGCAAGGACGGCAAACATGAAGCGGTTAGCTGGGTCGTGCGTTATGAGCTGCGAGGCGAATGCTACGACGCAGCCATTGATGCATGGAATTGCTACTCCAACGACAACAGCAAACCAACCGTGCGTACGGAAAGATGATAGCCTGTTGCCAACTGTGAGCCCCATTTCTAACAGAAAGAGAGCTAGGAATCCCTTAAAGATGTCTGTGGTAAAGGGGCGAATACCGGCGGCAGCTTTTTCATCCGATAGAATACCGATAAGCAGACTGCCCGTGATCATCAAGACACTGCCGTTTGTAAACGAGTGATGCAGTACGGTCTTCATCGGCGTAGAATGCGACTCGTCCATGTAGATGTTGTACAAGATTACGCCGGCAATGATGGCGGGTGATTCCATAAGCGCCATCACTGCTACCATGTGTCCACCAAAGGTAAGTCCCTGCGCCTCGAGATAGGTTGCTGCAGCTACGAACGTAACAGCGCTAACAGAGCCATACGCTGCTGCCACAGCAGCTGCATTGGCGATGGTAAACTTTTTGCGAATGATGTGAAAGGTGTAGAGCGGAATAAGTGATGAAATCACAACCCCTGCAAGACATGACCATACAATCTCAGCGGTAAAGGGACTGTGCTGAAGCTCTTGTCCGCCCTTGAAGCCAATCGAAAACAGCAGATAAAGACTGATAAACTTTGCACTAGATGCAGGGATCTCAAGATCGCTCTTGAGCCGCACGGCAATGATGCCAAGCAGAAAAAAGAGCAGTGTGGGATTTGTAAGATTCGATATGAGGAGGTGTAGATCCATGTGCCACGTGTATTGTCGTTACTGGAAGTTAGATGTTTAGCATTTTTGCAGCAATACATGAATGATCATATGAAGTCCTTTTTTCGCCAGCGTATTGTACGTATCCCATTCTACATCCTCGTTGGAGGTTTTGCTCTTTATGGCGCCCTTCTAACAGCAACGCAGCTTGCGATGACCCTACGGCTTACGGACGATTCAGGGGTAGTTGATCCCAATAGTCGGTACTTCCAGGAAATGCACGACAAGTACAACCTAAACTTTAAGGTTGATAGTGGTTCCATGCGAAAGCATAGGTATGAGGTCTTGAATAGGCTAATCCTGTTGAATGATTTCTTCCCAAGCAATGCGCAGATGGTCCTTGCCGCATATCAAAACACTGGTGATGAGCGTATCGCACTGCAAATGCTCGATGCAGTTGATCTTCGCATGCAAAACAATTCGGAGTATCAGCGAGAACTTCGAACGATGCGCGAGAAATTGAATTCGCATACGGACAATACCACGAAGCTCAGTGTGTTTGAATGGATGAACATTGAAGAATGGAAGCACTTTAAGGAAGCACTTGTAAAGGATAAGCGCTCGATTGATTCAGCTGCAAAACTTGCCGGTATCGAAGCAAGGTATATCGTGGCGTGTATTGTGGGAGAACAAGTTCGACTCTTTAACTCTCGACGAGAACGCTTCAAGGGGCTGGTAGCCCCCTTGCGCAACCTTGCATTGTCTACCACCTTCTCATATGGCGTTGCCGGTATCAAAGAGCCAACAGCGCTTCGTATCGAACAAAACTTGAAGAATCCATCCAGTCCATACTACTTAGGTCCTGAGTACGAGAACATGTTGGATTACGATACCACGAAGAGCTACCTAAACAACCTTAATGACACGTTTAACATTCGTGTACGACGCTTGGTAAACTATGATCACTTTTACTCCTATCTGTATACTGCGCTCTTTGCAAAGCAGATCATGAAACAGTGGGAACGCGCTGGCTACCCTGTTGACCATCGCCCTGAGATCATTGCGTCGCTCTTCAATCTTGGCTTTGTTAAATCACAACCCAAGCCTAACCCAGAAGTTGGTGGGGCTGTTTTTATGGTTCGTGATATGCAGTATTCATTCGGTGCAATTGCCTACGAGTTCTATTTTTCCGGCGAGCTTCAAGATGAGTTTCCGTTTCAGCGTGGAAGGGCGGCTCTGAAGCCCAAAGGCATTCTGTAGCAACTGCGAATAGCTTTGCGCCTGCTGCGGTTTAATCTATGTAACCTGTTGTACATAAGGAGACGGCATATGAAAACAGTCATCACGTACATTGCGGCGACGCTATGTTTTTTTGCTAGTGAGTGTGTTTCTGTGCCGACGCTGCAGGCACAGACCTATGAAGGGTACCTGGTGAATGAGACCGATAGATCCAAGTATCCCATCTGGCTTGAAGCACAGTCTAGTGGTGCAACCTATACGGGCTCATACTTTTACAAACGCGTTGGAAGCCCAATTCAGCTCGAAGGCAGCACGTCGGACAAGAACCTAGTGCTCAAGGAGATAGATTCCAAAGGTAAAATCTCAGGTACGTTTACGATCACGACTGGAGCGCTACCTGTCACAGGTTTGTGGAAAGATGCATTGGGCAAAAAGTCGCTCAAGATTGAATTGTATCCAGTCGACCCGTCATATCGCACAATGGCGGTGATTCCAAAGCCTGAAGCTCTTATCCTGGCTGACGGCACGACCTTTATGGATAACATAAAGGCCAACTCTGAAATGATGGAATCGCGCAAGAAAGGTCAACTCATTAAGCCAGGCTATTTGTTTGCCAGAAGGGGGCTTGCAACTCTCCTGCTTGAATGGGAATCATTGGGTGCGTATCCAGAGTATCATAAAAATGGCTACATCTTTGACTGTCAGTCATTAAAACAAATCATGATTTCTAACGAGATCAGTAAAGAACGCGCTAACGACTTTAATGCCCTGATTGCTCCAAAGATCGCTAGTCAGCTTGCCGAGCATTGGACGTCTCTAGATGCAGAAGGAAGGGATGTTATCCGTCAGCAATTCGAAATTGATGCAAACGCAACTCCCAAGTTTGATGAGATGGCTGTTAAATCAGAGCGGTTCTTTAATGAGGCAGTGCTGACAGAAGACGGGCTCGTGATCATGACTAATGGTTTTTACGAGCTTCCCCATTTTGCGCAAGCCTATGATTGCGTTGTAGAAGTAACCATTCCCTACAAGGATTTGGCGACGTATTTGGTGAGCAGTTCGCCGCTGATGCGGTTGAAGGATCTGTAGCCCAGGTAACACACTATGATGAAACAATTCGTCCTTGCAGCAGTAGCCGCTTTATGGTGCGCTTCACTTGCGTATGCTCAACTGCCGAATCCTGCGCTTGTAGGATACTGGCACAACTGGAACGACGGTAACGCTCCCTACATTGATATCGACGCTGTGGATAGTCGGTATAACGTTATAACTGTAGCGTTTGCTATTCCAACCTCAACCACCGACATGACGATGCTCTTTGCACCAGATCGTGGCACGGTGCAGCAGTTCAAGCAGCGTATACAGAATGTGCAGGCAACGGGTAAGAAGGTAATCCTGAGTGTAGGGGGCGCAACAGCCTCAATAGATCTTACAACAACTGCCAATAGAGATGCATTTGTTACCTCGATGGGTACGATTCTAACTACGTATGGGTTCGACGGACTCGACATTGACATTGAGCACGGCAATTCGATCTATGTGAACGGTGGCACGATAGCTAATCCGCAAAGTGCCGCACAGATAAACCTCATAGAAGCGATTCGCACGATTATGGCCAATTATCGTGCTGCGAATAATCGCAAGCTGATATTGACCTTTGCCCCTGAAACTGCTTATGTACAAGGCGGTATGTCGGGGTATGGTAGTATTTGGGGCGGCTACCTTCCCATCGTGGATGCATTGCGAGACTCATTAGATCTCATTCATGTGCAGCTCTACAACAGCGGCACGATGTATGGTGTAGATAATCAGATCTACACGCAAGGCACAGCTGATTTTATCATCTCTCAAACTGAAGCGGTGATCAAAGGCTTTACTGCACGTGCTCCAGGCGGTGCGTTTGCAGGTATACCGGCATCTAAGGTTGCCGTAGGTCTGCCGGCAAGTACAAACGCGGCTGGAGGTGGCTATTGTGATTCGGCAACGATAACGGCGGCCGTAAACTATTTGTTGGGGAAGGGGCCACGTCCAGGACAATACACGCTCGTGAATTCAGGCGGATATCCTAACCTGCGTGGGATGATGACGTGGTCGATCAACTGGGATGCAACACAGGCGAACCGAACTCGGTATTCCTATGCCGCGTTGTACGAAACACTCTTCGCACCACCTCCCGTGCCCGCCCCTGCAAAGGTTGTGCTTGTTAGCCCAGTTGATGGCACTCAACTCAAAGCCAACCAAGCACAGTTTGCATGGCGTCGGTCCACTCCAGAGGTTGTTAGCTATCAGCTTGATGTGCGAAACAATGGAGTTGCGGTCTTTACTGATTCAACGATCACTGATACAATCCGCAATGTGTTAACCCTGCCCCCTGCAAGTGCGCTCGTATGGCGTGTGCGGGCTAAGAATGTTTCTGGATGGGGCGAATGGTCGGATGGACGCATTGTCCGCACACTTCCGTATCCATCGAAGGTTGTTCTTGTTTCCCCCACAAACACCGAACAACTCAAAACGAACACAGCTTCGCTGCGTTGGCAGCGGAGTTCGCCAGAAGTTCAGAAGTACCGGCTGCAGATCTATAATGCCCAAGGTACCGTAATAGTTGACTCTGTGCTTTCTGATACTATGCTGGCCTACAATGCCGCTCCGGCATCAAGCTATACATGGCGCGTTATGGCTCAGAATGCATCCGGATGGGGCGAGTGGTCTGGGCTGTGGCAGTTCAAGACAGTCTCGTTTCCGCAGGCCGTGCAGCTGATAGAGCCCAAAGATGCTATTGTGATTGCACGCGACAGCATCGTGTTGATGTGGAGGCGCTCCACACCAGAGATCACAGCATATCAGATCGAAGTCATGCTTGATACCACGACACTCGTTGTTGAATCGTTGATCACAGACACATCATTGGCATTGCGAATGCTTAAGCCCCTTGTATGGCATACATGGCGTGTGCGAGCCAAGAATGTCTCTGGCTGGAGTGCGTGGTCCAGCAGGTGGAGGTTCCGATATCTCCCAACTCCAACAACAGTTGAACTAGCGTTGCCCTCGGATGGGGCAACGATCCACGTAGACAGTCTGCGACTATCATGGGTGGCGGCCCGCTCTGAGGTTACAGCATATCATCTCGACGTCCTGCACAATGGTGCTCCGGTGTATAGCGATAGCGCGCTAGTTACGTTAACAAAGGCTATTGCAGGACTTCAAAAAGACAGCACATATACGTGGCGTGTTCGGGCAAAGAACCAGTCTGGATGGGGCGAGTGGAGTGTGGCACGAACTGTTACTCTCTACAAGCCGGACCCAACGTCGGTTACTGATGTGCATACATGGAGCGGCCTGATTGTTGTACCGCAACCAGCAACGGAATTCATTGAGATCAAGGGCATTGATCCCGAAGCAACATCTATCAGACTCTACAACGCTGCTGGATCGATGCTCTTGGAGCAGTTGTTTGCACATGCAGCCGCAACATCGAAAATTGATATCTCGTCACTTCCAGGTGGCGCATACTTGGCTATAGCGGGACGATCAATGTCTTTGGTGATTGTGAAGTAGATAGAAGCACAGTACACATACATGTGTGTATAGTGATGCCATGGTTTGACAGACCATGATAGGTAGAGTATAGCCTAGCTTCTCGCGGCTCGGGCGCTACACAGGAGGAGGATCAGTTTCCTATATTTGATTGTACGCACAATGGCTGGGTCCAGTATTCATAAATCCAAGACACCGTTCTGCTACAATACATCATCATCATAGGGTTTAGACATGTATCGTCCACAAGTAATCGCCTTCCTCTTCATATTCCTTTTTCTCGGTATCGATGCAATAGCACAAACAACATCGTTGAAGATTCTGGTGACATCTGAAGAAGCGAATACTGCACTAAAGAACATACCAGTGATTGTTGAAGACGTTCAAACCGGAAAGACTGACACCGCGATGACTGGGGGAACGGGCGAGGCTTCGTTCACAGTAACGCGTGGAAAGCGTTATAGTGTTTATGTGTACGTCATTAGAATCAATGCCTCGACTGGACAGCCCGCCATAGAGATCCCTATGTCAGGTGATTTACAACCGCTGGGTGTTAGTCTGAGCATGGATCAAATCGCCTCGGCACAAAGCGCTTACAAGCAGAATCAGGCTCTGCATAACATGCTGCGCTCTCTAGATGGTAAGATGCCGGTGATGGCACTTGAGTCCTTTTATGATTCAACCTCGTCAGATAACCCTGCTGTTGGAGCCATGTTTAAAATCGTGAA
>JBIJAX010000036.1:0-22453 GCA_044345485.1 Kapaibacterium sp. (SeqCode) | reverse complement strand
GCAGAGTCGACAGCAATTCGTCCAGCAACGGCTAGCACGGTTGAATCATTCACTCGCTGGACACGAGTTACAAAGCGCATGCTATCGGGGAGATTCGTGATCCATTTCCAAGTGTCACCGTTGTCGACACTACGTGCGATGCCACCATACCGTATAATTCCACGACGCCCACTCGTATCCTTATAATCCACACCACGAATCGCAGCTAGCAATACACCAGATGCTGTGCGTGTAGCATCCGAGAATTGACCGCGGATATTGTTTACAGGAGATCTTAGCGTCTGAGATACATTTAACCATTCACGACCGCTGTTAAATGTAATCCACAATGAATCCGAACCAGCCAGCATCGTCGACGATGGAAGACTTCGCACAAATGTGCATTTGCGTGGCAGAATGGTTTGCGTTGCAGAGCCCCGCCTGTGGTCGTACACACACAAACCACCAGTGCCGGTCAATAGCATTCTATCACCATCGCGATAGAGCGTAGTCGCGCGGTCGTACAAGAGTTTCTGCTGCCAGTCTGTATTGAAGAAACTTACATCATCGAGACGAAATGTTCGTTCTATTGATCCGGACTCGTCTGGGATCACACAGTGACCTCTTGTGGTATGCGTCAATAACGTTCCATCTGAGGCTCGAACGGCAGAGCGAACGCCGAGATATGCCGGTTCCAACTGGTCACCCTCGACCTTCGATGTGTGAATCCACGACGCACCGAGATCTGTGCTACGTACAATCTCACGGAATGAGCTTGTCGTGACCAGAAACATAAACAAACCACGATCCCCAAAGTATGTTAATGGAAACACTTTGTTAGAAATGACTTCAGGATCACGAGGTGCAACAGTATCCACGCGGGACACACGGCCGTTCTTAATCTCTGCTACGCACCATCCGAGCCCCTGTACATTGACGATCGACATGCTTGCACCGTTATAGACTCCCGACCAAAGAAAGGATGCCCGACCGAAAAATCCCGATACCAACGGAAATGCTTTGCCAAATGGACGGATGCAACGAACTTGCATAGTGCGCGGACGAATCTCAAAGATCCATCCACGATCGTCATACGCATACACTGTTGAATCATCAATGCGCTTAGTATCCTTTATTGAGAGAGTAATCTGATCTCCTGTATCTTCATCCTTCCAACTACGAACCACACGACACTGTGTATCTCTCCACGTGGGATACACATGCAGCTTGCCTGATACAACTGTAACAACACCTCCGTCAACTTCCTGTGTGGTGCGACCCTTTCCTTCGACACGAGTCTCTGTCCACACTGTATCGACTCGGGCATCAAATCGGAACAGATATGGTTTGCCGGTGTAGTACAGAATATTGGGTGCGGCCTGGTCCTCCACAGCATTTGGATTCCAACCGACGGTATCACTCGGAGGACGCTGAATGTTCCTCCATGTAGCACCTAGATCAGAGCTTAGCACCTGACCCGTTCGAGTAACGTTATACGCGCGAATGTTGTACGGCGGAATGATCCAAAGGAGTCCCCGATACCCTCCATCCTGAAATACAAGCGTGTCGCTGGTATATCTACTCCACGTAACACCGCCATCGGTAGAGAGAAGCGCTACCCACTGGTTCCAGGGTGTTTGCCCATGCCAGATGTAGCGTCCGTCGGGAGCGACGTAGATCTGTCCATACTTGCCAACAACGTCGGTTCCGAGCGCATATTGGCCTTGCCACGATGCTCCATTGTCCTCGCTACGATACACTGTGCCAAGCAGCCAGCCAGGCGTCATCAACCGGTTGCGCGTTGAGTCTTCAATAACCTGTGCGATACCAGGATATTGCCAGCCGGTCTGCATCAAGGGAATGCGTGGGAGCCAGTCGATTGACTGAGCGCTACATGCAAGCGCAACTAATAGCAACGCAACGGTAAGTGTTAAACGTGTTATCATTGATCTGTCTCCTCTACCGCGCATTGGCTGGGCGATCAACCACGAAGCTACCTTATTTGCACCGCAGCATCAAGTACTATAAACAACAGGTCCGCATCCCTTGTGTATCTGCAGAGTGCACAACAGATATGCAAAGAATGCGGACGTTCAGAAGAACTACCTAAATCTCAATAGCTGTAGAATCCCTTACCAGACTTACGTCCGAGGTGTCCTGCAGCAACCATCTTGCGAAGCAGCGGACACGGACGGTACTTCGAATCACCGAGTCCGTTGTGCAGCACTTCCATGATGGACAAGCACACATCGAGACCGATAAAGTCTGCAAGTGTGAGGGGGCCCATTGGGTGTGCCATGCCAAGCTTCATCACGGTGTCGATGTCTTCTACAGATGCAATGCCTTCCATGACGCAATAGACGGCCTCATTGATCATCGGCATGAGAATGCGGTTCGAGATAAATCCTGGGTAGTCCTGCACTTCTACAGGAACCTTGCCCATCTTCTCAGCGAGGTCTTTGATCAGCGCATAGGTTTCGTCGCTTGTTGCAAGTCCACGGATGATCTCGCACAACTTCATCACAGGAACTGGATTGAAGAAGTGCATGCCTATGAACTTATCTGCGCGCTTCGTGCCCCCTGCCAACTCTGTGATTGAGATCGAAGAAGTGTTTGATGCAAGGATCGCATCAGGCTTGCACACACGGTCGAGCGTTGCGAAGATCTGCTGCTTGATCTCCATGCGCTCGCTTGCAGCCTCGATCACGAGATCTGCTTGAGCTGCGCCTTCTTCAAGGTTCGTCTGCGTGCTGATACGTGCAAGTGTTGCAGCCATTGCATCGGCTGTGATGAGTTCCTTCTTAACCTGACGCTCAAGGTTTGAGGTGATCGTCTTTATCGCGCGCTCGATTGCGGCATCGGAAACATCAACGAGTGTAACCGTGTATCCGCTTTGTGCTGCAACGTGGGCGATACCGTTGCCCATTGTTCCGCCGCCGATGACTGTTATATGCTGTACTGACATGAATCAATTTCCTTGTGATTTCGGTGAGGTGCGCAAAAATAGGAGATGAAGCTCGTTTGATGTTACGCCTGTTGCGATTGACGGCTGCGAAGTAGGTAATAGAGTCCTAGCATCACAAATGGTATGCTCAGGATCTGCCCCATATCGATGGGCAAATTGGCCTCAAAATCTACTTGATGCTCTTTGAAGAACTCGATAATAAACCTCCCTACGAAAAGTAGGACGAGGAAGAGACCAAAGATCATTCCGGGTGCTCGCTTAGCAACACCCCGTTGATACATCCAGTATGTGAGTCCGAACAATGCCAAACATAATGCAGCTTCATAGAGCTGGGTTGGATGCCGTGGGACAAGGGTTGGATCCACACGTTGGAACCAGAAGCCCCATGTGCCATCAGTGGGCTTTCCGATGATCTCAGAGTTCATCAGATTTCCGAGTCGAATGCACATCCCAGATATCGCCGCAACAATTGCCAGACGGTCAAACAGCCACGTCATCCCAAAGGACCTATTCTTGGTGTGAAACCACCAGAGCGCAGTGATGATTCCGAGTGCGCCACCGTGACTCGCAAGACCACCATGCCATATGGCGATAACCTCAAACGGGTCTTCCAGAAAGATCTGCGGCTCATAGAACAGTACGTGTCCAACTCTAGCCCCAACGATCGTCCCGATGATGATGGCAATCGTCAGCTGGTCTAACTGCTGCATGCCTTTACCCTCGGCTACGAAGATCTTCTTCATGATCTGGTAGCTGATCATGAATGCGGAAGCGAACAGCACCCCGTACCAACGTGGTGAGAGGGGGCCAGCAGTGAATATTACGGGGTCAACATTCCATTCAATGATCATAGCTGCGAATATAAACGACAAGCGCCCGACAACTAGCCGGGCGCTTGAGAATAGACATGTTTGTCGCGGGCTTATTCGGCGTCTGCGTCTGCCAGCGGTGTTTCAACGATAACCTGAACCGTACGGTTAAAGAAACGTCCTTCAGGTGAATCGTTAGAATAGAGCGGCTCTTCTTCACCCGTTCCGCGTGTTGAGAGTTCTGAGAACACCTTCGTGCGGCTCTTGATGAATTTCTCAGCTGTGCCTGCACGCTGCTCAGAAAGGGTCTTGTTACGTGTATCAAGACCCACGATATCTGTGTGACCTTCGATACGGATAACGGAAGACTTCTTCACGCGTGGGTATACCCATGTTGACATGATACGCTCGTTCAGTTCTCCAGCTTCTGGAGAGTCGAACTTGAAGAGGATCAGGTTGTACTTTTCAAGTGTCTTTACTGCATCCTTGCCAACGCCCATACCGATCGAAGTAACACGCTTTACTGGCGTTGTAACGGTGTCAGACTTACACTCTTGTCCGTTCTTCGATGTCACGATCAAGACTGACTTGTACGGAGCAACTGAGTATTCGTCTCCGCCAGCTGGGTTACGCTCTGACGGGAATTCACCGTCTTCATTCTGCCAGTCCCATACCTTGGTTGCATCAGTTGTGCCAACATCCGCTACTGTTTTCCATGGCTTACCGTTGCGGAATACTTCAACACGACGTGATGCCACGATGTTGTTGTCGATACCGTTCTTCATACCAAACGTTAGCGTTGCAGGTGTTGGGAACAGCGTAGGATCGCGGTCTTCGATAGGCTTTTGAACATTCCAGAGATCTTCCTTGCTATCGCCAGAGAACTGCAGCTCGGTGCGTCGGTTCTCAACAATACCGTTAGTATCCTTCTTGTTCGACGGAAGCTCTGGCCAGCCACGAGCTTCTATCTTCATACGGCTTTCAGCAATTCCCCATACATTCTTGAGGTAATCATAGACAACCTGTGCGCGCTGCTTTGGCAGTGGCGAGCTCTTGTCTTCGTTGATTTCATCTGTGCAACCAACGATTTTAACATTTACACTTGGATACTTGCGCAGACGATAGCCGTAGATATTCATCACATGGTAGTAGTGATCGAATGTTCCACCAGGTAGGCGCTCATCGTTAAAGTCGTTTGTTTGCGTTTGTGAGATTCGAATGTATCGTGATGGGATTTCAGACTTGCCAAGATCGAAGAAGATGTATGGCAACATCGGATACAGCTGAATAGAAGCACGCTCTTCAATCACGAGGCCGCGGAAGTTGTTGTTCTTCTTCTTGGCCCAGTCGGAAGCTTCCATGTCTGCAGTGAGTACCGGACGATTACCAAGAGTGATTGTCTTCTTGATCTCTGTCTTTACACCAGATTCATTCTCGTCAACGGTCTTGCCAGGGTAGTCAACCGGAACAGTGATCGAGCGTTCGCCGTACGCTGGCGAAGATGCTGTAATGGTAAATGTTACCTGCTTTGCACGATTTTCATCGGATGTACCGTAATCGTCATCACCGACAATCACGTTTGATTCCGTCCTGTCGATGTCTACTGAACCGTCTGCTGTGCGGCCTGTTGCAGTGTTCTTGAAGGCAATTGTAGCTGGGATGTTCTGACCCGTACATTCATCCACAACGTTCACGATAAGGTTTACAGCACGTGAGAAGGTTGGGATAAATGCCATGTAGACGTCTAAGTCGCCTTGTGCACCCTTGATGTCTTCACGGCTTGATGACCAGTATAGTACGTCTCCAGATGCCGGGATGGACATAAACTGGTCGTCTTCCTTCGAGTTGATAGGCGCTGGCAATGCTTCTGGCTTCGACCAGCGATCGCGTCCATCTTTGTCCTTTTCGCCCGACTTGCGAACACGATAGAAGTCAAGACCTCCCAAGTTTGGAAGGTGCCCGTTTGATGAGAAGAACAACGTACGACCATCAGCAGCAATAAATGGTGAGCTTTCCTTCTCACTTGTGTTCACATCTGAACCAAGGTTGCGTGCCGCTTTCCATTCACCGAGATCGTCATCCCAATCGCAATACCAAATGTCGAAGTCTTTCTCGTCTTCGTCCTTTGGATTCAACGGACGATTCGACGTGAAGTACAGACGTGACTTGTCCGGGGCGATGTATGGCTGCGAGTCCCAGAACGGTGAGTTAACGTTTGGACCCAGATTCTTTGGCTCGAGGAACTTGTCTCCCTCAACTTTAGCCTCCCAGATATCGCACGATCCGATACCACCGGGACGATTACATCCAGTGAAATAGAGTGTCTGGCGGTCGGCAGCGATAGATGAAGCACCTTCATCCGTTGTCGTATTGATCTCGACAAGGTTTACAGGGTCGCCGAACGCTGTATCCTGACTCTTGGCCTTAGACGCGCGCCAGAAGTCGTGAGAAAGGCGACCTTCCGTGACGTTAAACTTACTGCCCTTGCGATCCGACACGTAATAAAGTGTCTTGCCATCGGCACTGATCGTTGGCGCGTAGTCAACACCATCGTGATTTATGGCACCAAGATTGATGACCCGAATTCGCTTCGGATCACTAAGGATGTCGCCATGTGTATCGTCATCTGCTTGAGCCGATGGCTCGATGGTGACGCTGTACAAGTACAACACCTTCTCAGCCGTCGCGGCTTGCATCTGCGACATGCAGATCGCTAGGGTGCAGACACAGACCGTAACAAATCGCCGTATCATAGACATTTCGTCCCTTGAAAAAAGTTCGCTCCCCACCAGTTCATTCCTACAACCTTACACACTTCACAGAAGTGTGAATTCGCCGTAGGGCCAAAAAATAGGTAAATGTGGAAAACCGCCAAAGCCTAAACTAGAGATTGTGGCGTAGTTCGAGAAAAAATTGCACTTGACGGAGCTGAAAACTGTTCCCTTGAGCGGAGATCGTGCTGATCGGGGAGTTGTATTGCACAACCGGACTCAGATACGTAGTAACCGCAGGCGGACCAAACTTTCGCTCCACTTTTCGAATTGGAATCTCAATGCCTAAAGCCCCAATAAGGCCTATTTGCAGAGGATTGAGGTCTTTTACTGGTCCGCTCTGCACCGTTACCACCCCATCCTTTACCCCAGGAATGGAAACCGTGGCAAGCTCGCCGTTTGGAAACGTAACTGTCTTTGATTCCAAGGTTTTCGTGTGCACGAGAGACGACGAAACAACATATCCTGCAGTTGCACCAAGTCTTGCGAACACGGGCCCTAGAAACGCATACTTTGCATATGCACTCGCGTGGACCACTCCAAGGTCAATCGCGGCCTCATTTAAAAACTGAATCGGCACCGTATAGGTGCGTCCAGACGGGCTTGTCTGCACCGAACCCTCGATCTCTCTGAATTTGCCTGTAAGCCCCCTCGTATCATATCCGAGCTGCCCTCCGATAATGATCTTCGATGTGGTCTTGTTTTCAAACATTAACCCCGCAATAAACCCCGTGCCAGCACCACCAGTGAAATCACAATTACAGGCAGTAGTAAAGGTTCCACCCTGGGATGCGAAAGTAGGGCCGATATATCCGCCAAACCACATAGATGTGGGTTTCTCATCTGGAGCAAGGGGCGTGCTGGAGCCAACAATTTTCTTTTTTTGCTGCGCCTGGAGAGCCGATGGAATCAACGATCCCACGGCTATCAGAACAACGAGGAGGCGTATGAAAACCATCATGATGTCGCGTTCGAATAATTGAGTACGTCAAACTACAAAGAAAGCAATCCTGCCAGGCTCCTGCATTGCTTTTGTATACTTGCGGTACTATGAGCAATCAACAAGCACCTTTAACGACAGACCGAGACGAGCAGGCAGCTCCTCGGATCGAGGATTCGGCATCAGCCGTTCTGCAAACTGCCCGCGGCATCGCGGTCAAACTTTTGAGTCGATACGAAAACAGCGACTCGTACATCGACAAGCTTCTCGATGGAGAGCTCCGACGCTCCGAGTTAGAACCGGCAGACCGTGCCCTGGTTACAGAGCTCGTGAACGGCACGGTTCGTTGGCAATCACGCATCGATTGGGTGCTAACAGGGTTTTACCACGGTGAGTTCGCAAAATGCCTGCCCCTTGTGAAAAATGCCCTACGTATTGCGCTCTACCAGATGATGTTTCTCTCCAAAATCCCAGCCCCGGCAGCGATCAATGAGTCGGTTGAGATCGTCAAACGTATCAAGGGAGACCGTCATGCTGGAATCGTAAATGGTGTACTTCGGAACGTCTTGCGAAATGTTCAGTCTATCCGGTACCCGGACCGACAGGAAAACGAAGTGCTCTACCTTTCCGTACATACTGCCCACCCGCAGTGGCTCGTGAAACGCTACGTAGAACGGTTTGGTTCTGAGCAGGCAGAAGCACTGCTTACGGCAAACAACAACCGTCCGATGCTTACTCTTCGCGTGAATACGTTGAAGACCACTGTTGATACTGTTATAGAACAGTTAACGGCGCTCGAGATCAAGCACGAGATCTCTCCAGTGCATCCGAATAGCATCTTGATGACGGCACTCCGAGATATACGGGGCTTGCAATTATTCCAAGACGGACATGTTACGGTGCAGGATGCCAGCGCAAGTATGGCAATCATTCTGGCCGACCCCAAGCCGGGGATGACCGTTGTAGATCTCTGCGCAGCCCCAGGCGGCAAGGCAGTACACGCGGCCGAACTCATGAAGAACCAGGGTTCCGTGATAGCTCTGGAAAAGCATGAATCAAAACTGCGCTTCATAGAAGAAAACGCTCAGCGATCTGGAACGTCGATCGTTACAGCCCAGCAGGGTGATGCCCGCGAATACACATCGAATACACCAGCAGATGTTGTACTCGTCGATGCCCCCTGCACTGGCATGGGTACATTGTCAAAGAAGCCCGATATCAAATGGCGCAGACAGATCGACGATATCCGCAAGATGACCGTTACGCAGAAGGCGATTCTAGACCACGCGGCAACACTGGTCAAGAAGGGCGGACATATCCTCTACAGCACCTGTACAATCGAGCCCGAAGAGAATATCGAGATCGTTCGCTGGTTCCTCGAAAAGCATCCGGAGTTCTCTCTCGACCCAGCAGAGAACTACCTGCCAGAAAGCGTCTGCAAAGACGGCTGCATGCAAACGTTCCCGCACCTGCACCGCTCAGATGGAGCGTTTGCGGCAAGACTGGTGAGAAGGTAAGTACTAGGGACTGATTACGGATTACGGATTACGGATTACGGATTACTGGGTACGCTGTACTCCGTAATCCGTAATCCGTAATCCGTAATCCGTACTCCGTAATCCGTACTCCGTAATCCGTAATCGCGATTTTCCCTACGGTTTCCACGCAACATCAGCTACCCCTGCATGCGCGTTCGCGGCACGTGAGGCAGTGAAGAGGTAGTCTGAAAGTCTATTTAGATAGTGCAGCACGGCAGTGCCGATGTCTTCCTGAGTGGCAAGTGCTACGGTGCGGCGCTCGGCTCTGCGGCAAATGGTGCGTGCCACATGGAGGTGCGCTGCGGCCGGTGTGCCACCGGGGAGAATGAACGTCTTTAACGGCTCGAGCTGGGCATCGTATTCGTCGATCCAACCTTCGAGCTGTTTCACGTGTTCCTCAGTGATACGGGGAATATCGTACACAGGAGGCGGATCCAGCGGCGTGGCAAGATCTGCGCCCAGTGTGAAGAGGTCTGCAGAAATGATGCCGAGCTGCTGCTCAAGTGCTTGTGGAAGGGGGCACGTACGGACAACGCCGATAACAGCATTGAGCTCATCTACGGTACCGTAGGCTTCGATGCGTAGGTCGGCTTTGGAAACCCTGCTACCACCGAATAGCCCCGTGGTTCCGTCGTCGCCTGTCTTGGTGTAAATACGAATTGACATAGGTGCGAAGATACCCCTCGAATGGGTTTTGTAGGTTTGCATTCATGGCCAGCATGAACATTCTTTTTATCGGCGACGTAGTTGGGCACATTGGGTTGCGCGAACTGCTACGTCGGTTACCCTCGCTCAAGGCAGAATACTCGCCCGACTGCATTATTGTGAACGGTGAGAACATTGTCGATGGCAAGGGGCTATCGGATGCCGAGGCCAAGGAGTTGTTCGATGCAGGTGTGCATTGCATCACTACAGGCAATCACATCTGGGAGAATTGGAAGGCTCGCCCCCTTTTATCGTCAAACCCGCTCGTGCTGCGTCCGATGAACTATCCGGCTGAGAACCCAGGTAGGGGGTGGACGGTTCTAACGCTTCCTGGACAGCGCAAGGTGGTAGTGATGCAGGCACAAGGGCGCGCCTATATGCAGGCCATTGATTGTCCATTCAAAGCCGTAGACGCAGCCCTAAACAAGGTTGCGATGGAATCGAAGGTGGTGATCCTAGATTTTCATGCCGATGCTTCGGCAGAAAAGATCGCCATGGGTTGGCATTGCGATGGACGCGCTTCGGCAGTGCTGGGTACGCATACGCACACGCAGACAAACGACGGACAGATCCTGCCGAAGGGTACGGCGTTCATCTCTGATGTTGGGATGACGGGGCCGTATGACAGCGTACTGGGGATGAACAAGGATGTAGCTCTCAAGCGCTTCCTTCTCCAGACAGCACACAAGTACGAAGTAGCAGAACATGACGTGCGTATCTGTGGAGTACACCTGGTGGTGGACGAAGCAACAGGAATGGCGCAGTCGATAACACCGTTTATGTCACCCAAGCCGCGTACATCGCGTTAACGGAAGAGAGTTCACCGTGAACACCACTCGCGTCATGCTCAACCAAAAAGCCAAGATCCTCTGCACGATGGGTCCGGCCATTGCCTCACGCGACAAGGTCATTGCACTCGTAAAGGCTGGAGCGAACGCGTTCCGCCTGAACATGTCGCACGGCTCCCACGAGTCACATGCACAGTATATCGCTGCGATTCGCTCCGCCGAAGAGCATCTTGATGTGCACCTGCCGATCATCGCAGATCTGCAGGGACCAAAGATCCGCGTGGCAGATTTTAAACATGTTGATGTAATACCCCTTGCAAACGCACAGGAGATTCGCATTGCCGACGTTGCTGTTCTGCGCGGCAAGAAGATGCTGTCATCCGTGACGGTTGTTCCCGTAAACTATCCAACTATTGCCAAGGACGTCAAGAAGGGCGACGTACTGCTGTTTGACGATGGACTGATCAAGGTTCAGGTGAAGGAAACAGACGGTTCGATCATCAAGGCCATCGTTGTTCATGGCGGGAATCTCAAGCCCCGTAAGGGAATCAATTTGCCTCACACTGCTGTGTCGCAGCCGTCGATGACGCCCAAGGACCGCGCCGATGTTCGTTTTGCAATCTCACAGGGTGTAGACTATATCGCCCTGTCGTTTGTTCGCAAGGCCGAGGATGTACACGCTGTGCGCAAATACATCACCAAGCAAGGTGGGTCTCAATGGGTAATTGCCAAGATCGAAAAGCCCGAGGCCTTATCAAACATCGAAGCAATAGTTGATGCATCTGATGCAATCATGGTGGCACGGGGCGACCTGGGCGTAGAGATTGCAGCAGCAGCTGTGCCATCAGTGCAAAAGCGACTGATCCGCATGTGCAACGAAAAGGCAAAGCCAGTTATTACGGCAACGCAGATGCTCGAGTCGATGATCCAAAATCCACGTCCAACGCGTGCCGAGGCCAGCGACGTCGCGAATGCCGTCCTCGATGGCACCGACGCTGTGATGTTGAGTGCGGAGACGAGTGTTGGTGCTTACCCTGTTGAAACTGTGCACTACATGCGCACGATCTGTCAGGAAGCAGAGTCAATGCTCCTCAACGACGGACTACCCCACCCACATCTACAGATGCCATTGGGCATTAACCGCTCCAACACGGAGTCTATTGCCGTTGCTGTGTATCATATTGCCGAAGAAAAGCGTGTATCGGCCATCATCAGTTTGAGCTACAGCGGCGAGACATCCCGATTGATATCAAATCAGCGTCCACGTGCACCGATCTTCTCCGTCACAACAGATCCTGCAGTAGCACGCCGCATGGGTTTGTTATGGGGCGTAACGGGCATTGTGATCGAGCAGCTCACGAACACCGATGAAACGATCGACTACATAAAAGCATCGCTGCTGAAGGAAAAGCTCTTTCCTCCAACAGCGACGGTAGTGTTTACGATCGGGCGCCCCCTTGTAGGACGCGCCCGAACGAATATGCTTTCTCTAGAAGTTCTGGGTAAGTAAACTCGTTTACTCTTTGCCCTGCGTCCGAGCCTTCGGTGCTTCACCAGCCTCGTTCTTTTCGGCATTCGGATCTGGCTTGAGAACGAATTCGGCAAAGTTTGTACCTGTGAGATACTGCTTAGCAGCAGCAAGAACTTGCGCTGGCGTGAGCTTCTTGATGAACTCATCGCGCAGGTAGACGTTCTTGTACGGCTCTCCGTCGGCATCGAACTGCGACATCACCTGCAGCCAGAAGCGATTGGTCTTCATACCTGTTTCACGCTCCTTGGTCTGGATTTCACGAACCTTTGCAACAAGGGAATCTGGCACTGCTGTTGTTCGCATTGACGCCATTTCTTTTTTGACGGTTTCTACGAGTTCATCAACGCGATCTGGATTGCAGCTAAAGATCACGTTCACTGAATACTCTGGCTCTGGAATACGTTCAAAGCCTGGCTGGACAGACACAAAGTATACGCCACCCTTTTCTTCGCGCATCTGCTCGCGCAGCTGGATCTCCATCACTTCGCACGCGGCAATCAGGCTGTAGCGGTTCTCAGGTGTATACACGAATGGACCAGTTGTTGAGAGCGCTACGTAGCTCTTTGCATCTACGCCCTTGTAAACCGTCTTGGTGTACTGTCCTTTGCGAGAACGCATACCAACATCCTTCCACGTTTCTTTGGAAGGGGCTCCCGGTATCGATGCGACATATGTTTCGCAGAACTTCTTGAGCGTGTCCTCATCGAAGTTGCCTACGAAGTAGAATGAGAAGTCGGCAGGATTGCTAAAGCGCTGCTTGTAGAATTCGAAGGCCTTGTTCAGATCAACGTTATCTACATCACTGGCAGACATCGTTCGTGCGCGTGGGTGGTTGTTCGTAGCAACTGCCATCACGGTGTCGAAGAATGATCCTTCCGGACTCTTCTCCTTGTTTGCAAGATCGGCCTTCATCTTGGCCTTCCATGAAGCAAATGCTTCCGGATCCTTGCGCGGGCTTACAAATCCAAGGTGCAGCAATTCAAAGAACGTGCGTAGATCCTTCGGAGCAGCAGAGCCATTGATGCCCTCTGATTCCATACCGATGGTCGGGCTGATTGCAACCTTCTTACCGTTGAGCACCTTCATCAAATCGTTGGTGCTGAAGGAACCAATGCCCCCTTCATCAACAACGTTGGCAGCAACCATGTTCGTAAAGTGGTCTGCTTCGGGAGCAAGTGATTGTCCGCCCCAGCTGCGCGCCGTAAAGATGATCTCATCGTTCTTGTAATCTGTCTTCTTGTACACAACACGAGCGCCATTCGAAAGAATGATCTCCTTGGCACCAATGTCTGCTAGATCCTTGCTGCTTGTGATTGTGCCCGGCGTTGGAACCTTTTCCATAAGGGGCTTTACAGGTACAGCATCTACGTATGGCTTAATGTCCTTTGCATCGATGGCAGAAAGAAGATCCTTTACCTGCTGCTCTGTTGGCTTCATAAAGCCATTGCCTTCTGGCACAGACACCATCACAACACGGTTTTCCTTTGTCATGAGCCCCTTGGCAAGACCGTTCACATCATCAAGTGAGATCTGCGGCACAAGCGCCTGATATGTGGCCCATTCTGCAGTGATACCGGAGACGGTTTCGGCTGTGAGGACGTGACGCGTGAGCTCGTCGGCGAACTGACGTGACTCTGACTTATCACGTTCGTTATAATACGTTTCCATCCGCGACATCGTTGCCGTCCGAGCGCGCTCAAGTTCTGTTGCTGTAAATCCATGACGCTTTGCACGTTCGCACTCCGTAAGAAGTGCGTTGATGCTCTTCATGATGTTCTTGTCGGCAGCAGTCGCTGCTGCGTACGTTGCACGGGTCTGACGGGCAAGGTTAAACTCGCCGAGGAACGCAGAAGAGAACGGTGGCGGATTCTTACGTGTAAGCTCCATGAGACGCTGGTTGAGCATCTCGGATACCATCTGCTTCGCGATCATCGTTTTGTAGTCGGCATAGGTGCGCACAGTATCTGCCGGACGCTTTACCATGATAGCTACCTCTGCAGCTGGCAGTTCTGGGTCCGATGCCACAGAAACAAACGTCTCCGCATGTGGCGGAATAAGGATTGTTGGACGTGCCTGATACTTCGCACCCGATGAAGGGGGCGATGTAAAATGCTCACGGATCTGAGCTTCAACGGTCTTTGGGTCGATATCACCTACAGCGATGATCGACATGTTAAGTGGGTTATACCATGTGCGATAGAACCGACGCAGATTATCTTGAGGTGCACGAAGCAACACGTTTGTATCACCGATCACATCGCGCTTTGCATACTTCGAGCCATAGAACATAAACTCGCGGTGTTTTTCCTGTACGCGCTCGTTTGCACCGCGGCGCAGACGCCATTCTTCCGTCACTACGCCACGTTCATCATCGATGTCTTTGTCGTTGTAGTTCACATACCCCGCCCAGTCTCGCAGCACCTGAATCGATTTCGTCAGGTTCTCCTTCTTGTCCAGGGGAACTGTGAGCAGATACACGGTCTCATCAGCATTAGTGTAGGCATTAAGATCTGCACCAAACCGCACGCCCATGGATTCCAGGAAGTTCACGAGCTCCAGCTTTGGGAACCCTGTTGTACCATTAAACGCCATGTGCTCACAGAAGTGGGCCAGACCGTTTTGATCATCATCTTCGAGAACAGCACCCGCGTTAACAACCAGCACAAGCTCGAGTCGGTTTGCTGGACGCGCATTCTTCATGATGTAATACGGGATACCATTCTCCAACTTGCCCTTGAGCACATCGGGGTTAAATGGCACCTTGTCCGTAAGCGAAATAGGCTTTTGCGCACTAAGCTGCAGTGCACAAAGCCCCATAAGGATCAGACCGAAAAGCCGGCGGATCATAGAATCTCCTGAAACTAATCTTGTTGTGTTCACGTTGAGACCGCAAACTACGGCGAAGGTTTCTGATTCTTCCCGTAGGTTTGTGCTGAAAGTTCATCACCAATCTCGCAATTACTATGTCTACCGACGTATCTGGTTTCTCATTCGACCTCTCCGAAGAGCAGGAAGCACTTCGCTCCCACATACGCTCATTTGTTGCCGAAGAAATCACTCCCGTAGCTCTTGAGTTCGACGAATCGCAAGAGTTTCCGCACGAGATCTTCCGCAAGCTCGGAGAACTCGGATACTTGGGCATCGTTATCCCAACTGAATACGGTGGTTCGGGCATGGGCTACATGGAGTATGCGCTGATCGTTGAAGAAGTTGCCCGGGGATGTCCAGCTATCGCGCTTGGTGTTGCTGCACATAATGGCCTCTGCACGAGCCACATCTTCCGCTTTGGAAACGAAGAGCTACGTCAGAAGTACATCCCTCGTCTCGCCGCGGGGCAGACAATGGGTGCATGGGGCTTAACAGAACCAAGCGCAGGCTCTGACGCCGGTGGTACGCAGACAACAGCTGTGCGCGATGGAGACCACTATATCATCAATGGCGCCAAGAACTTCATCACGCATGGCAACGTGGGCGACATCTGCGTGGTGATGGCCGTCACCGATAAGTCTGCCGGCAAAAAGGGCATTTCTGCCTTCGCGGTAGACAAGTCAATGACGGGCTTCTATGGTTCTAAGAAAGAAAACAAACTCGGCATGCGCTGTTCCGACACAGCGGGCCTAACCTTCGATAACGTGCGCGTACCAGCATCACACCTCATCGGCAACGAAGGCGAAGGTTTTGTGCAGGCGCTGCAGATCCTAGATGGTGGACGTATCTCAATCGCTGCTCTCAGCGTTGGTCTTGCTCAGGGCGCACTCGAAGCAGCTCTCAAGTACAGCAACGAACGTGTGCAGTTTGGCAAGCGTCTCAACGAGATGCAGGCCATTCAGATGAAGCTTGCGAAGATGGCCATGGAAGTAGATGCAGCTCGCATGCTTACCTACAAGGCAGCGTGGATGCGCGATCAAGGCATGAACTTTACTATTGCTGCATCACAAGCAAAACTTTATGCCTCAGAAGTAGCCGTGCGCACAGCCGAAGAAGCCATCCAGATCCACGGTGGCTACGGCTATGTGAAGGAGTATCCGGTAGAGAAGTTCTGGCGCGATTCAAAGCTCCTCACCATCGGCGAGGGCACCAGCGAAGTTCAGAAGATGGTTATCGCACGGAACCTGATCGCCGCGCTGTAATCGGATGATGATCAGCGGCCAAGCTGAATAGCTGCACCGTCGATGTTATCCATCGTCACACCCAGCATCGTACCTAGCGTGGGCGCTACGTCTACGGGTGCAACTGCGTCCTTACGAATCTGTGGTTTCAAGCCCCCTCCCAAGAACATGAGTGGGACCCAGCGGTCGTAATCGTGCGGAGTGCCATGCGTTGCTACGTTGCCACCGATGATCCAGTAGCGCTTTGGATAGTACACGATATCGCCTGAACGTCCGGGATAAAAGCTATTACGCACATAGCTCCATGTTGTATCATCAACTGTAGGGGGCTTACGGTTGTTGAAGATCTCCGATGCCGTCGCAACAACTGCTATACCAGGATGTGATCGTAAAACCTGCGCCGCAGCATTGATGGCATAGAGCTTCTTGGGATCGTCGTTAGAAAGATCGATGTAGATCGATGGCTCGTAGGCCTGCTTGATATAGGAGGCATTATTGGAGCGTGGGCCAATCGCAGAGGCAATAGCAGAATCGATAGCGCGCTTTACTTCGGACTTCTTGATACGCCCAGCATCGATGACGGCTTTCTGCTGCTCTGCCTGACGCTGCAAGATCTCTGGAACGGGAGCTACGCCGTGATCGGACGTCACGACAAGCACGTAATTCTCTCGTCCAACAGTCTTGTCGAGATTGTTGATCAGGCGCTCCATCATCAAGTCTGCATGCACATAGAGCTCCTGCACCTCCCGGCTATCTGGACCATACACATGGCCCACATAATCCGTTGTAGAAACTCCAATACACAGCACATCAGTATTGGCATCCTTGCCGAGTTTCTCTTGCTGAATTGCAAACAATGCGGCATCAAACAGCAATTCCATGCTGAATGGACTCAGCAAAAAGCTCGCTGTAAAGTCATCATGTTTTTTGTCTAGCACATGGTGAGGAAAGGTACCATCTCCTTCGGGGAAGCGTCCTTCAGCAGCAACATTATCCTCTGCACCAATATCCGCCGGTATACGAGACGTCCACGTTCTACCTGCATACCTCTCAACTGAATACCGTTTGTTGAATCTCTCCAACCACTGCGGTTGTTTGTATGCGCTGCTCGTTGCGAACCTGCGCTGCTCAGCATCGAACCAGATGCAGGCACTCGCATTGTTACCAACCATCAGGATCGATGCCCTGTCTTTGAGTCCCACACCCACCGTCTTCGACAACGGAGAACGTTGCCGCAGCAGATCGCCCAGTGTTGGAACAAGAAGCTTGCTTGCACTGAACACCTTCGCGGTATCCTGCGCGCAATACCCACACGTTTTTGTTTGTTCGTCGCAGAATTCGTTCCCAACAATCCCCGTCTTAGCCGGGTAACACCCTGTAAGCAAACTTGCGTGCCCTGGCCCGGTTATGTTGCTTGCGTGACGGTAGTAGCAGCTTTCAAAGTCTACCCCTTCACGCCGAATCCTCGCAAACCCACCACCATTTTTTGACTGGTAAACCTTCTCAAACCTCGTCGCAAAATCCCCCCGCATTTGATCGAAGGAAACCACAACCACCAATTTGGGAGCAGCGAGCAGCGAGCAGCAAGCAGCGAGAATTGTAGCAGCGAGCAGCGAACAGCGAACAGCGAGAATTAAAACAGCGAGTACCGAGTGCCGAGTACCGAACATATGGAACAGAGTTGCGGAGCGTTTCATCGATTCTGATTTGTGTCGTAACGTTTACTGCACCCCGCTTTCGCGAGGGCTGCGGCTTTCGCAGGAATGACAAAGCTAACTGTACCCCACGTACCCCACGTACCCAGTACCCAGTAACCAGCACTTTCTTCGCTACTCGCTACTCGGCACTCGCTACTCGGCACTCGCTACTCAGCACTCGCTACTCGGCACTCGGCACTCTTTACAACTGCCCCATCCCTCGCATCATGTTCGCCACTTCGAACGCTTGCTTCTGGTTGTATTCAGAGGTGAGTTTCTTGTGATTAATCAGGTCGATAATGATGCCGATTCCGCAGAAACCAACAGTTAAAAAGTATACAACACCCATTCCGGTTTGGCCTAAGACGAAGCGGTTAATACCGGCAATACCCAGAAAACCTACGAGTGTTAAAAGCAGGATCATGGTAGGTTCTTTGCGGCGCGAGCGGTAGATCGACGCGAACATGCCAGCTTGGGCATCGCTCATCGGCTCCATGAGCATGTGCAGGTACATCATTTCGTCGGGTTCTGCATCCGGGATGAGTTGAAGGACATTAGCCATTGTGATTCTCCTTGGTAGTGTTGTTTCGTTCTAGTCGTGCAAGATGTATGATTCTTCCGATAAGGATAGCCACTGTGGGTAGAGCAAGGGGATGAGATGCCCAGGATTCGGCAAATTCGCCGCGTGCGAGGTGAGAAATCGATGCTCCAAGACCACAGCCTGGACAGAAATCAATCCCTAACGCTCTGGGAATACAGATAGTTACGTGATTTTCTAGGGATGGGGCCAACACCACAAGCCCCGTAAGGCCGGCTATCCAGATCCAAGCTTCCCGAGAGCGCAGCATAGTGTTACCAATTCCGTTGAACATCATTGAACATGCCGTTTCGACCTGAAAATACGTCTATGGTTTCAGCTAAAGGGGCCTAGTTCTTGTGGAAATCTCTCTAACCTATTTGATTCATCGCAATTTGCCCCGTATATTGCGAGCCCTTTTTCATACAACGTCAACAACACGTATGTACGCAGTCGTAGAAATTTCAGGTCAGCAATACGCAGTCTCTCCAAAGCAGACGATTATCGTTCCGCTCATGGATAAGAACGTAGGCGACAAAGTAGAATTTACCAACATCCTTCTTGCAAGCAACAACGGTAACGTTTCTGTAGGAGCCCCATACATTAAGGGTTCTGTGTCAGCAACTGTTGTCAAGCACGGCAAGGGCGATAAAGTTCTCGTGTTCCACAAGAAGCGTCGTAAGGGCTATCAAAAGCTCAACGGACACCGTCAGCAGTACACGAGCATCACGATCAACGACATTAAAATCTAAGCGAGTAGAAACATGGCACACAAAAAGGGCGGTGGTTCCACCAAGAACGGCCGCGACTCAAATGCGAAACGCCTTGGCGTTAAGAAGTTTGGTGGACAGCAAGTTATTGCTGGCAACATCATCATTCGTCAGAACGGCACAAATGTTCACCCTGGCAAGAACGTAGGTCTTGGTCGTGACTACACGATCTTTTCTCTCGTAGACGGCGTTGTGAAGTTTGAGCGCAAGGACAAGACACGTCTCAAGGTTTCTGTTTACCCAGAAGCGAACTGAGTTCGTGCAATGTCTTGAACATTGAACATTTCTAAACGCCTCCTCGTGGGGCGTTTTTTATTCTCGACATCATTTTCCCACAAGCCCCTTTTCATACAAGTACACTCCTATGAAAGCTCCAGTTCGTGTTGCCGTTACAGGCGCCGCAGGCCAGATTGGCTATAGTTTGCTGTTCCGCATTGCCAGCGGTGAAATGCTCGGCAAGGATCAGCCAGTTATTCTTCAGCTTCTTGAGCTAACACCTGCGCTTCAGGCATTGCGCGGTGTTGCCATGGAACTCGAAGATTGCGCATTCCCGCTTCTTCATGGTATCGTGCAAAGCGACGATCCGATGGTTGCCTTCAAAGACGCAGACTACGCACTGCTCGTTGGTGCACGTCCACGCTCAAAGGGTATGGAGCGCAAGGACCTTCTCGAAGCAAACGCACAGATCTTCACTGTTCAGGGCAAGGCCCTCAACGCTGTTGCAAACCGCAACGTCAAGGTTGTTATCGTTGGCAACCCTGCCAACACCAACGCCCTTATCACAGCAAAGTCTGCTCCAGATCTCGATCCAAAGAACATCACGGCGCTGATGCGTCTTGACCACAACCGCGCTCTTTCGCAAATCGCCGCAAAGACGGGTGTGCACACATCGAATCTGAAGAAGATGACGGTATGGGGCAACCACTCAGTAACGCAGTATCCAGACATCCACCAAGTTGAAGGCAACGGCAGCAATGTTTGGTCTGGCATCAACGACCAACAGTGGCTCGAAGACAACTTTATCCCAACGGTTGCAAAGCGTGGCGCAGCCATCATCGAAGCTCGCGGATTCTCGTCTGCAGCATCAGCTGCTAACGCAGCCATCGAACACATGCGCGACTGGGTGCTTGGCACACCAGAAGGCGACTGGACAACGATGGGCATCCCTGTTGACGGTTCATACGGCATCGAAGGCGATGTGATCTACGGTTACCCTGTAACGTGCAACAACGGCGTGTACACGATCGTGCAAGGCATCGAGATCAGCGACTTCTCACGCGCACGCATGCAAGCAACCCTGGACGAGCTCCTCGAAGAGCGCGCAGGTGTGCAGCATCTTTGGTAAGTGGTGAGTGCCGAGTGCCGAGTGCCGAGTAGCGAGTAGCGAGTAGCGAGTAGCGGCACGATACATCGGGCCATCAACAACAACGAACATATAATAGGGGCGAGCCGGTGGCTCGCCCTTTTTCGTTTGGATGTGTCAGCGAAACTCTCGTAGCCGTCCGGTGCCGTTGGAGACTTCTTCCCATGTGGAGATGAAGGGGAAGTCTATGACGGCTACGCTGCTTGTTGGCGATGTTGTAAGGTTTTCATCGGCAAGAGCGTTTACAAGCAACGTAACACCGGGCATGTGTCCAACGAGGATAACGTTGTTGTATGCATCGCTACAGGAGTTTACAACCTTGAGCAGCTGTTCGTAAGGGGCTTCGTAGATCTCGTCGCAGAGTTCGATCTTTTCATCGGCAAGGCCGTAGGCACTGGCTACGTAGTGAGCAGTCTGTTGCGTGCGAACTGCAGAACTCGAGATGATATGATCGATCACCGGATAGTCCTTCGCAAGCGATGCAGCCATGATGGGTGCTTCGCGCAGGCCCCTTGCATTGAGTACACGCTGCTTGTCTGTGAGAGTTGCGTCTGACCAGTCGGACTTTGCATGACGGATCACAAAGAGGCGCTTCATGGGGCTATTGAGACCGTACAGTGAAGAGGAGGACAATGGTAACAACTGCTGCGCCGATGAAGACAATGGGCTGGAGCACATCGTCCCACAAGGAGGGCTGCCGTGCAGGAAGATCTGCCCTGGTTGATGCATGCTGATCTGATTGCGACCGCAGGCCTTGTTCATAGGGTATCACATCCTGCCTCTTCTGCGCAGGCAGCTGGCGCACAACGCCGTTATGCCGCACTGATGCTGCAAGTGCAACACTGCGCACAAGACTGTCTGCATGGTTGGATGTCTCGAGTGTTGTGGCGGCATTAGCAATGACGAGTCCAACTGCGGACTCGTTGCCCCTTACAGCGCGAAATGGGATACCCAGCTCTTGCGAGCGTTGTGCAATGATGGACTCAAACCATGGTGCATCTGGATGTTCGTAGACGTGCACACGTAGGGTGTCGGGCGAGGGACCTGCAATCACCTGCAGCGAGTCGGCGATGTTTCGAACAAATCCTTCGATAACGTTGAGAGACGATGGTACGTCTTGCGCCGAGCCAAGAAGCGGAAGTGCAATGCAGAACAGCGCTGATGCGAGCAAGCGTGTCATGCTACACCGTCCCGTTGTGACGGAGCGCCAGAACCGACTGGATAAGATCCTGCTCATTGTCGTACAGGGCTGGCAGCAATCGTAGTGGACGTCTGCGTCCTTTGATGTAGATGCGTATGGTAGGTGTGAGGGCCGCGGCACGTCTGCGCCTATCCTTACCGATGATGATCTTTTCGATTTCGTCAAGCTCAAAGGTGCGCTCACGCAAGCTGTTGCGAAACGTAATGCTGCTGCCCGTTACCTGAATTGTTCGCTTACTAACACTGTTTATGATCAGCGATGCAACAGACAGCACAACGAACAGCCCAAGCACAACAACAACGGGGTCGGTAAGGACAACATTCACAAGCCCCGTCTGTATGGTTTTATCGTACAAGGCTTTGACCATGACATAGACGATAAGCGTAACTGCATAGAACGCTACAGACTGCCAGAAGAAATCCAGCTGCATGCGGTATGTCTTCATTGCGTGCCCCCTTTCCAACCACCGAGCGAGAGAATCAATGTGGCTGCATCCGACGCCGCAGACGGACGTCCGAGCTGTTTCATATTCGTTGTCATGGTTGTTCGCAGTTGCTCATCCTTCATCAGGCGCTCGATCGTGTCCAGCAGGACTGTATCGACCGTATCATTCGTTACAATCACGCCGGCATTGCGCTCCTGCACAACCTTTGCATTGAGCGCCTGCTCATTCGTTGATGCAGACGGTAGTGGAATAAGCACTGCGGGCT
>JBIJAX010000003.1:0-69991 GCA_044345485.1 Kapaibacterium sp. (SeqCode) | reverse complement strand
CCATCGCTCGTAGCATATGTGTCGTAGGGTCCGCCATCAAAGAGCAACGTAGATCTCGTGTTATCAACACTGATAAACGAAGATCCCGTCTTCAACCGGTGGTACTTGTGGTTCTTAAACAGCCACTCCGGCTGTTGTGCATGCAATCCCGATGAACCTACACTACAGAAAACAATGATCCATAACGATAGCAAACGCACATACACCTCCTACCAGACTGGTTAACACCTCTGTGCCATAGAGCGATTTCTATCCACAAGGTTACGAACCGTAATGACTAACGGCTACTCGCTACTCGCTACTCGCTACTCGCTGTTCGCTACTTATCCAACACAATCGTATTCGTCAGATCGCCAAGTCTATCAATGGAGCACGTTACAACATCTCCGGGCTTGAGCCACCATACTGGATCATAGACCTTGCTGCCGTTGAGCTCAAGGAAGCACCCTGTGCCGCATGTGCCGCTACCGATAACATCGCCAGGATAGAGCGTAACGCCATAGCTGGCACGCTCAATGATCTGGGCGAACGTCCATGACATGTCTTTGACGTTGCCAACAGATACGTCCTGACCATTGATCACGCACTTCATTGCAAGGTCGTAGTGGTTCCCGACAGGTGTTGTAGTTGTTACGTCTGCCAGCTCGTCCAGTGTTACAAGCCATGGACCGAGTGTAGTGGCAAAGTCTTTTCCCTTGGCAGGACCAAGGTTAAGCTTCATTTCCTGCATCTGGAGCACGCGGGCGCTCCAGTCGTTCATTACCATTAGTCCGGCAATGTACGAGTCGGCTTCAGAGGCCTTGATGTTGCGCCCCTTCTTGCCGATTACGATTGCACATTCGAGTTCGAAGTCTAACTGCTGACAATGGAGATCCTGGACGTGCACATCGCCAGGGCCGAACACCGCTTGGTGATTCGTGAAGTAGAAGATTGGAATCTCGTCGAACTCAGGGATCATCTCCAGTCCACGGTTGCGCCGCGCAGCCTCTACGTGCTGACGGAACGCATAACCATCGCGCATGGAAGTGGGGCGCGGAACTGGCGAGAGAAGATGCAGGCCCTCTGCCGGATATGAAACACCTGCCTGCAGCGACTCCGTCTGGGCGTTGTACCACGTGATAACATCACGAAGCTCTTTCATGCCGGCTTCGCCGAGCTGAAGGAACTCAACTATGTTAGCAGTGCAGACACCGAACTGAAGTGGTGCGCCACTCGTAAGTGCAGCTGCATGAGCAAGACACATGTCAACAACACGGTTGTGTACGAGAACGCCGATGCGTTCTGCATCGGCGTTGAGGAATGTACAGAGTTTCATAGTGGTTTTCCTATCGGCTTAAGGCGTGACGCAGTGAAAGAACTCCTACAGTACCGAACCCAAACAGGAACATCAGCTGGAACGGTATAGCAGCAATTTCAGCGTAACGGAAGGAATTCGCAATACCAAAAACAAAATATGCTGCAAAAGCGAGTTCAACGATCACGATCCAGCTAACCTTCTTCTGCACGTAGCGCTTCTTTTTCCAATCATCGTTTGTCTGTTTGATGGCATACTTCGGAGTACGCTTAAACTCTGTCTTCTTTCCGATGATAGCCTCGATAACTGCACGTGTGTTGTTTACCGCAAGCCCCATAGACCCGGCCATAAACACTGGGAAGAGCAGCAAACGACGCTGCCAATCCATGTGAATGGCACGCTGGGCATACATGTAGAACAGGAATGTTGAGATACTTGCCAAAACGAAGATGGACATGATGCTGTAGAAATCGGCATATGACATCAGACCAAACATCTGATTGGGGTTCGACTCAGCAGTATTCTTGATCACAACGATCGGTACGTTGAGAAACGCAACCATCATGATGAATGGGAACACAATGTTGCTCGTGAGGTGCACGGTGCACTCGAGTTTGTGCTTTAGGGAGAGTCCACTCTTCCAAACAGACGGCAGAAGCTTCTTCGCTGTTTCAACAGCCCCCTTCGTCCAACGGAACTGCTGCGTCTTGAGCGAGTTGATGTCTGCTGGGAGTTCTGCAGGAGAGGTAACCCCGTTCAAGAACACAAAGCGCCACCCACGGAGCTGAGCACGGTATGAGAGGTCGAGATCTTCTGCGAGTGTATCGCTGTGCCAGTTGCCTGCATCTTCGATTGTGCTCTTGCGCCAGATACCGGCTGTGCCGTTGAAATTGATGAAGAAGCCAGCCTTGTGTCGGATCTGCTGTTCGATAACGAAGTGTCCGTCAAGTGCAAGCGCCTGCGCCTTCGTAAGGTATGAATAGTCTTCGTTTAGGTGCTCCCAGCGCGTCTGCACCATTCCCACCTTGCTGTCTACAAAGTATGGTATCGTCTTACGGAGGAAGTCTGGCTTTGGAATGAAGTCTGCATCGAAGATTGCAACGAACTCACCGCGTGCTGTGGCAAGCCCCTCCTTGAGGGCTCCTGCTTTGTATCCCTGACGATTAGTGCGGTGGATATGCTTGATGTCGAACCCTTGAGCGCGGAATCTCTCAGCCAGACTACGTGAGATGTCCACAGTTTCATCTGTTGAATCATCAAGCAGCTGGATTTCGAGCTTATCCTTCGGATAGTCGATTTCACATACTGCTTCAACGAGACGGTCAACAACGTAGAGTTCGTTGTAGAACGGCAGCTGAATCGTAACAACCGGAAGGTTAGCGGAATCAACAGCTGGCTCCTGATGAGTTACTTTCTGTGTCTTATGATAGTAGTAGATCATCACAAGACCATGAAGTCCGAAGGCGAACAGTACGCACAGCGACAAAAAGTATACGGCGAGAAGGATGTCTTCCATGGAAGAACTGCAGTAAAAAAGGTGAAACAGACCGACCTGTCTATTCAGATGTTGTTCACCGTTTACCAGTCTGAGACAACTGCCAGAAGTACATCATCGGCAATGCGTTTGAGCGAACGCTCAGCAGCAGCCCTTCTGCCTTCTGTGGGATCGCTCACGTTATAAACATCAGAGTTCTCGAACGTGCGCTTCCAAACCAGCTTGTTTTTTACTGCATCGAAGTACTCTACTTCTACAGCAACCGTGATGCGCCGAGTTCCTTCTACATCGCCTGATTGCAGAGCGGCGATTTGATCCTGCACTCGTGTGAGAATTGTGGAGATCCGCGCATCACCGTTTTCTTCGACCAGTTGAACGGTGTTGTCACTTCGAAATCTGCGGATCAACGTTTCAGTGCAGAACTCGCGAAACGTGGGATCACCAAAACCACTGCGATCGATCACCGAAGCAATCGACATCGTAGCTATGTGTTCTGGAACAGACCCCCCGCGAAACGAGTAACATGCCGTGAGCATGAACACGCATATCACCAAAGTGATATGCGAAACTAGACGTTGGTAGGTGTGACCTACATGAAGGAAGGATGAAACGTTTTTCATGATGTTTGGAGTCCAACAAAAGGGTTGAACATCTTTTCATCTCCAATGATTGTTGTGGGACCATGCCCCGGGTATACCATCACTTCATCGGGCAGACAGAACAACTCCTCTTTGATAGACCTGCAGAGCACATCCATGTTGCCTCCGGGTAGATCTGTGCGTCCGATGCTACCAGCAAACAAGGTATCTCCAACGTAGGCCCGCTGTTGGCGATCATCCAGGAAACACATGCCCCCTTCGGTATGTCCCGGGGTATGAACCCATGCGAGTAAGGCCGTTCCATTGAGGATCTCCAGCACTCCGCCGTCTCCCGTGAGTGTTTCAAAAACGGTAACGGGAGGTATCGTAAATGGGAGTGGCCAAAGTGTGTGGGCCATGGGATCGGTGAGGCGGTAGATATCGTCGTGATGGACAACTACACGTGCTCCCGTTCTGCTTTGCAGGTGGGCGCAGTCTGCTGTATGGTCCCAGTGCGTATGTGTGAGCAGGATATCAACCAAGGTCCAGCCGTGCTGTTCTAGGGCTGCAAGCACAGGTCCGCTGCAGTCTTTTGGGGCATCAACAAGAAATGCTAATGAGGTTTCGTCGCTCCCTACCAGGTAGCAGTTTGTTGCCACCGGACCGCATTCGAACGTCAGAATTTTGTTCATAACCACGAAACTACTCCGAGCCGGAGAAATGTTATCTTTGTTCCCGAATTCAACGGAGCTCTGAAGTATGGATCCAGTCGTCAACTACATACCGCTTATGATCATGATCGCCATCGGTCTGATCTTTGGCGTAAGCAACATCTTCCTTGCAGAGAATCTCGGTCCGAAGCGCAGCACCCGTTCCAAGCTCACCACATATGAGTCTGGTATGGAGCCAATCAAGAGTGCCCGCGAGCGTTTTACCGTAAAGTTCTACCTCGTGGCGATGATGTTTATCCTCTTCGATATCGAAGTGGTGTTTATGTATCCATGGGCAGTAGCGTTCAAGGATTTTCAAGGAAACACGGGCCTTATTGCCATGATTCTATTCATGGTTCTCTTGTTTAGCGGTTACCTCTACGTTCTGAAGAAAGGTGCACTCAAATGGGATTGAACGAGCAGATCGCGCGCGACGGATTCGTTACGACACGTGTCGAATCTCTTATCACGTGGGCACAGAAGAATTCCATGTGGCCAATGCCGATGGGTATTTCATGCTGCGCTATCGAGATGATGGCGTTTGGCGGACCGCGCTCAGACTCAGCCCGTTTCGGCTCTGAGCGATTCTCGTTCTCGCCGCGTCAGGCAGACCTCATGATCGTTGCCGGTACGGTAACGTACAAAATGGCTTGGGTTGTAAAGAAGGTGTGGGATCAAATGCCCGATCCAAAATGGTGCATCGCAATGGGCGTATGTACATCTACGGGCGGGATGTTTCGTTCGTATCCTGTGGTTCAAGGCATTGACCAATTTCTTCCGGTAGATGCCTATGTATCGGGTTGCCCTCCGCGTCCAGAAGCGTTGATTAAGGCTCTCATGTACATTCAAGACAAGGTTTCGGAATCAAAGCCGCAGCTGATTAACCTTGGGAAAGACTCTGGAGAGGCTCGTCGATCAGAACTGCTTGTTACGCCCTGATGCGTGTAGCAGGTGTAATGACGGGCACGTCGCTTGATGCAATCGACGTAGCACTATGTGACATTGAACAGAAGGGAGACCGCGATGCGGTGTCCCTTCTTGCATTTCATAGTGTTCCCTTCTCCCCCGATACTCTTGATCAACTTCAACAGCTGCTGCAGCCAACGAGTGATGTTAGCGACCTGTCGGATCTTGCATTTACGCTAGCCCGCGAATACGCCGCAGCTGTGCGCGAGCTTGAGCAGACGAGCGGATGTAATGCTGAGGCAATTGCCATTCATGGTCAGACTATCTGGCACAACCCACCGCACTCTACATGGCAGATCGGCAATGGATCTGCCCTGAGCGCACTGCTGCAGCGACCTGTCGTGAGTGATTTCCGCTCTGCCGATGTTGCACGGGGTGGTCAGGGGGCTCCTCTGGTTCCCGTGTTTGACCATGCAACTCTTACGGACGAGACTCAAAACCTCGTTGCCCTCAACATTGGAGGGATGGCCAACATTACGCTGCTGCCCGCGCGCGGGAGCCTCGATAGGCTCAGGGCTTTTGATACGGGTCCGGGAAATGTGTGGATCGATGCAGGATCTACACTTACGTTCGGAAAGAAGTATGACCATGATGGATCAATCGCACGCGCTGGACGCGTGATTACGCCGATGCTGGCCGAGATGAAGACTATGCCTTACTTCGCCGCAGAGCCGCCGAAGTCTACTGGACGTGAGCTCTTTACCCTCCAGGAGGCAAAACGGCTGATAACGAAATATTCGCACCCATCCAGCCCCCTCGAAGATGTTGTTACAACAATGACTGAGCTATCAGCTTGGTCTATTGCGGACCATATATCCCGGTATGCAACCGATGCCCAACAGGTTATCGTCTCCGGAGGGGGCTCGCAGAATTCATTTCTGATGGAACGTATCGCAGCTTTGCTCAGCGAGAACCAATCTGCGGCCCAACTTGTTGTGCATCAACACTGGCAGGAAAAAGAAGCCATGGCGTTTGCCTACCTGGGCTTTTTAACACTGTCAGGACGTCCTGGAAACGTACCGACTGTTACTGGCGCAGACGGCCGTGTAATACTTGGCACTGTTTCCCGTGCTCTTGTTTTGTAATTTTGCGCCCACTTTGACGGCAGGCGGTGTCTGCCGCTTTTTCTCTCAATCACCATTGAGTACGAATTATGAGCTTCAACCTACAGTTCTCTGAAACACACGAAATGATTCGCGAAACTGCACGCCAGTTTGCGAAGGATGAAGTTGCGCCAACCTCGATCGAGCGCGATAAGTCCGGTGAATTCCCGACTGAAATCATTAAGAAGCTTGGTGAGCTCGGGTTTCTGGGAATGATGGTTTCGCCTGAATGGGGCGGCTCTGGCCTGGACGCACTCAGCTACGTGATTGCGATGGAAGAGATTTCGGCTGTGGATGCATCCGTTGGTGTTGTAATGTCGGTGAACAACTCGCTTGTCTGCTGGGGCCTCGAGTCATACGGTACAGACGAGCAAAAAGACAAGTGGCTGCGTCCGCTAGCAACAGGACAGGTCCACGGCGCATTCTGCCTGAGTGAGCCTGAGGCAGGTTCCGATGCTACGTCACAGAACACAACTGCAGAAAAAGTAGACGGCGGATGGGTGCTCAACGGCACAAAGAACTGGATCACGAATGGTACAACAGCCAGCACGTATCTCGTGATGGCACAAACCAATCGCGAACTGCGTCATAAGGGCATTACGTGTTTCATCGTGGACCGCAATGCTCCTGGTTTCGAGCCAGGCCTCAAGGAAGACAAGCTTGGCATCCGCTCCAGCGACACCTGCTCTATCGGTCTTACAAACGTATTCGTACCGGATGATCAAATCCTTGGCGGAGTAGGCATGGGCTTTAAGATCGCTATGGAGTCACTAAATGGTGGTCGCATCGGTATTGCTGCGCAGGCGCTCGGTATCGCTAAGGGCGCAACTGATGCAGCGATCGTATACTCAACGCAGCGCAAAGCTTTTGGCAAGCCAATTGCAGACCTTCAAGCAATTCAGCTTAAGCTGGCAGACATGGCAACACGCCTCGAAGCTGCCCGCATGCTTACCTACCGCGCAGCGTATCTCAAAGACCAGCATCAGAACTACATCAAGGCAGCGGCTCAGGCAAAGCTCCTTGCCTCACAAACCGCAGTTCACAATGCTCTCGAAGCAATTCAGGTTCACGGTGGATACGGCTATGTTCGTGAGTATCTCGTGGAGCGCTATCTGCGCGATGCGAAGATCACGGAGATCTACGAAGGCACCTCTGAGATTCAGCACATCGTTATCGCTCGCGAACTGCTCAAGGAGCTGTAACGTAACCGTTACGGTAGGCGCGCACCAAGCTTGATCTCCCATAGACGCTGGAAACGCGTGATGTTTCCTGTGTTGTTGACTGACCGGGAGATATCAAGGTTGAAGTATCGCATTGCATCTGCGTTGTTCAAAACCGTGAACGGCACGGTCACGGTAATAGTGCTGTTGCCTGCAAAGTCGCTTACTTGTCCGGTGAGTCGGTAGACAACGTCGCTAAAGAGCTGACCCGATACAGTCAGTTGTGTTTGTGACATATCTGCGCCAAGATCCATCTGGACTGACTGTACCAAGCCCCCTACCCCACTGAGTAAATCTCCGAGTGCACTCGTTGCCACGGCAGAGAGCGAGGCGTTTACTTCATTGACAAGGTTGCCTTGTCCAGTAGACGTGAGTTCATCCTGTGTGCGGCCCAGCAGCAGCAGCATGAGAGCATCACCGGTAACCTTTGCGGAATCGCCTTCCTGTTTGCGCTGGTTACGGAAATATGACCACTGCGCGATAGGTCGCTGCTTCGTTCCTGAGATATCGATCACCACCTGATAAGCCTCTGGTTCGTTGGTTTGCGCATTCATTCGCCTACCGTTATAGATGGCCTTCAGGTCCAACGTGGGGTTACCCAACCCACCCTGCGTAAAGTCCAGCGTGCCGCTCGTTGAAAACGGCTTATAGAACTTGTATGTCGATGCCCCCTCGCGCACGCGCACGCGTCCGCTCATATTCGTCGAGTTATCCAGGAACCGTCCGGTGATCACAAGGGGCTTTGACACATCCACAGGCTCTAGATCTGCGATGAGAATCTCTGCAAATCCAAGCACCATCGTCATTAGTGTTCGGCCACGCAGATAGATGTTAAGGTTGAAGCGGAGGATATCAGAGAAGGATGCTGTTGTTGACTTAATCACATCAGTTACCATATCAGCTGCTGCCACTCGATCTGCAACTGCAGATGTGTCTGTTACACGGCGCACTGTTGTTGTGTCTAACACAGAGCGTGTCGACGCAGAGCGATCTTTCGTTCGCTGGTATGTGAACGCCGAGTACTTTACTTTCGACCCTGCACGGTCCTGGGGGAAGATCACATCAGCATAGAGCACATCAACATCGCCGGAGAGGACTGGCGCATCGAGCGGACCATAGAACATAATCGGCTTGTTCGATCCACTAGCAACCACAATGTCGCCAAAGACTTTAGGATTACGAACCTGCGAGCCTTTGTTCATGATCAGGATGCCCTTCGAGATCACGTTAAAATCAACGCGCGAGACAGACAAGCCATCGAATGTGACCACACCATTGGCTAATGCTGACCCACCCCTCCGGTCTCGATCCAGATTGCGCAGACGGATGGTGTCGAGATGAAGCTTCGACCCTTCAAGGTGCAGTGAGCCTTCTGCACGGTAAACGATGTTTGTTGGCGAAGCGAGGAACGTCGTGTTTTTAAACACTGCAGATCCACCAAGTTCAAGGTTTTCTGGAAGTGTGCCGCGCATGGTAACCTTTCCGTTGGCTACACCCTGCACGCGTTCTACTGCTGGCAAAAACGGCTCAACTGCTGCAAGTGCAAGCTGTGTGGCTGTCAGATCGACGTCAATCACGCCTCCGTCTACAATACGCTGTTGTACATTTTGCAGTCCAAGATCGAATGGCAGGTGCCGAACATCGATCGACAGTGTATTCGGTGCATTCGGGATGCGCCTATTCGCGATACTTAGCTTGCCAACGATGTCCTTGTTTGCATAGCGAATTGATGCATTCAGCGAACCAATGAGTTCGTGATTGTATTCAATATCATCTGCGCGGACTCGCATTGTTGCAACAGGGTTCTCCCAGGAACCATTCAGATACACGTCTAGGTCTGCAACACGACCGTCAAGAAACGTAAGAGGATGTCCGTCTTTAAGATCAACGAATCGTCTGAGGTCGCGAAGATTGAAGTCCGTGACCTGCAGGTGGAGATTTGAGAACTTCTCGAGTGAACACACCCCTTCAATGGAAACAACCTCACCGTTACTCCGTTGAAGGGTAAGCCCCGTAACATCGAACGCTTGATTCCGCACATGGACCTTGGCATCATTCAAGGAAACCCATTCAAGCTTTTTCTGCTTATCAATCGTTGTTGCTATCGTATCGATGAGCAACGTTATCTGACCATTACGATAGACCGATGTAAGCCCGACGAGTGCGTCAATATCATTTGCAGCGCCGCTCAGGCGTGTGCACATCGCGGAGTCATTCCCCCGGATAACAACCCTTGGCTTCGAGAACGTATTGGTGTTTACAACCACATTTCGGCGACATTCAGCAGAAAGATCGATGAACTCAACTGCAGGAACAGAATCACGAACACTGTAGCGGAACTCAGCCTTCGCAGTACATGGATCTGCAAAGATCGTTGTCGAATCTGCCCGCATCAGAAAATCAGTAATGGCAATCTCATCAGCAAACAGACCAATCTTGGTCGAGTCTACTACCAACCGACCTCTCACCGAAGATCGTGTCGAGAATGTCGATTGCTGGAGAAATACGTTGAACGGCGAAGCATCTACTAGAGTTACGTCAAACGCTACACTCATTGGCTCTAGAGCCAACTTTGGGTATTCAAACACAGCGTCTGTTGTTTCCGTAAATGGCTGAACGCGTTTCATTGCTGTTGCTGCAATGAGAGGCGTAACTTCCGAAAACGATGCGATCAGTGCCGACGGTGAATATTGTCCATTAATCGTTATTTGAGCGAAGGGGGCAGTAACGTTCACACTACGAACATCATTGACAACGCTGCTTGATAGATCCATCGTAAAGGGCAGAAGTGCGCGGTCTTCCAGTGAGAACTCTGTGACTTGGGCCCGAACATTACCAAGAAAGGTATCGAGCGTTAGACCACGTGCATCGATCTGCAGCACACCAGAGAATCCAGTAGGAAGCGATGAGGTCTCAAACAATCGACGAAAATCAAGGCCTTCGATCTCGGTTTGGAGTTTATATGCAAGTTCCGTGTCGCGAGCATCAATCGAACCGGAAACAGCAATTACCTGCCGAGCAATCGGGTCATATGGGTCTTCCGTTTCATCAGTCGATACAGGGGTTACATCAACACGAAGCGTATCAATACGAGTGACCCCTTGTTCTTCTGCGGTGATTCGAACTGTACCTGAGCGAATCAAACGGTCCGTAACTGTTGACCGTTGCAGATCTACAGCATACGTACCCTTTAACTCGCTGAGTGTAAATCCGCGACCTTGTATGTGCACCTTGCCGTTGAGGTCACAAGAACCAAATGAGGGATCTATGCGGGCAAGATTTCCATGCCGAACATCGGCAAACAAGCTGTATGCCATTGGAGCGGTGTTGAGATGCAGTGTCATCTCCCCATCTACTTCTCCCATGTCGTCCCGACCATTTACGGAAAACCACAACGAATCGGACGGATGCCCCTTCATTTCGATGTGTTTCATGTTGGTTGTGCCAATGAACGGGAGATCTGGAAGTGACAAAAACTGCATCCTCTTTCGCACGTCTGCGTAGCGCGCTTGTGAATCATGCAGCAGTACATGCAGGTACAACTCTGTACGTCCGTCGAGACCTGTGATATCAACACTTCCCTTGAGCGTTGCACTACCACCTTGCAAATCCATGTTGCTAACAAAGACGCGATCACCTGAGTAGAGCACATCGCTTTGTAACGAATACGACTCTCGGATATCAAGAAATGGCAGCACATAACGGATGTCTGGTCCGTAGACCGAAGGTGCTTCAACATGAGCTCGAAATGGATGCGCACGCAGTGCTTCAGATGTAAGACCGTCCTTCTGAATATCAACACCGAGCAGTTCACCCTTGAGAGCTATTGATGTGCTTGGCATCTCAAGGGTAAGGGCGCTAACCTTTACGCCCCCTGACCACATTCGCACTGCGCACGAGGCATTCTGAATGTTCAATTGTGGCGAGAGCTCATCGCGCAGTGAGAGATGATGAAGCACCACAGCGATATCCCGTTTTCCAAGATCAATCAGTGTTGAGAGCTTGACGTGCACATTGCGCAATGCGAGGTGACTTGGGTCGAACACATTTGCCGGAGCTCGCGTCACAGTCTGATCGTGAACATTGATCGTACCATCGATGATCGATACATCACGCAGCCTGAGGACAAGTGTTGAAGGACTCGTTGGTGTAGTATCGCTCGACACGCTAATGCGATTGAAATTCCAGACACTGTCGGCACCACGCACAAGATGAATAGTTGGACGGACAAGGGTAAACTGATTCACGGCTGTTGTATGCCCTACCAGCGCGGCTATGTCGTAGGCTACGCGAAGCTCCTGCGCGTCGAGCAGTGTAGCTCCCTGCACTGTTAAGCGTGGGTGCTTGATAACGATACCACGGAACACATCAATCTGGACATCGTCACAGGTGAAGGTACCGTTAATCTGCGAGTTTACGATGCTGAGGATCTGCTTTGTAAGAAAGCTACGGCCTGCATCGGTCTGCACAAAGACAACGGCTCCGGCTGCTATGATCATGAGCCCCATGGCAACGTTAAACACAGCACGAAAAGACGCAACCGCAAACCGGCGCAAAGGTGTGCGTCGGTCTGCGGTTGGAGTGCTGTTGTGTTCTTCAGTTGTCATGCAACGTGCCGTACGAATTCAGAACGGCTCAGGACGATTACTCGCCTTGTGCCTTGGTATATTTTGCTTCACCCGCATCATTCCAGAGCAGCTCTACATGCAACCACTCAATGTTTGCCGATGTGAGCTCTACAAGAACTCCGAGTGCGTCCTGACGGGAGATCGGACCATCCGCAACATACCTGCAACGGAAATGATCTACCAACAGGATGTCTGGAGTTGGACCAGGCCATACCTTCGTACCACGGTTCGACATCAGGCGTAGTGTAAACTTGCCCAGCTGCTGCGGCATTGCTGGGAGTCCATCGTGATGGACAAACACATCAAGTCCGACACAGTCCCAGCTCGACATCGAACTCTGGCTAAGAGGCTTGGACTCTACCGTTGAAGACGACGCAACTGATTCAGTATGTGTTACCGGCGGGAGGTTTGCAATGATTGCATCAGTGTATTCGGATGTAGAAGCCGTACCGCCCAGATCGCGCGTTTTTACGCCACTTGCAAGTGTGGCCGTCATCGCCTGCTCTATGGCAGATGCATATCCGATGTATCCCATATGCTGAAGCATTTGGATTGATGAGATTAGGATAGCTGTTGGGTTTGCAAGCCCCTTACCTGCGATATCAGGTGCCGAACCATGCACTGCTTCGAACACGGCACAGGACTTTCCAATGTTTCCACCAGGTGCCACACCGAGTCCGCCAACGATTCCTGCGCACAAGTCACTGACGATATCACCATATAGGTTTGGCAGAACCAATACGTCAAACTGATCCGGACGCGCCACGAGCTGCATACAGCAGTTATCGACGATTATGTCGTCAGATACGATTTCTGGGTACTCTGCTGCAACCTCGCGGAAGACTTCAAGCCACAGACCGTCTGTGATCTTGTGGATGTTAGCCTTGTGCACGCACGTTACGCGTTTACGTCCAAGCTTACGAGCTTCTTCAAACGTATACCGGATTACTGCCTCACTGCCCTGACGTGTGATAAGCTTAAGGCATTGCGCAACATTGGCGGTCTGAAAATGTTCGATTCCAGCGTACGTGTCTTCAATGTTTTCACGAACAATGAGGATATCGACATTGGAAAATCGAGTTTCCACAGCAGGCATGGACTTTGCAAGGCGCACATTTGCATAAAGCTCAAGAGATTTACGAATTGTGACGTTCACTGATTTGTGTCCACCAGCTACTGGCGTGGTTGTTGGCCCCTTGATTGCAATACCATTGCGCTTGATGCTTTCAAATGTTGCTTCGGGTACGCCCTGTCCAGTGGTTTCGATTGCACCGAGACCGGCCAATGCGCGTTCCCACTGAATGGGCACTCCTGCTGCTTCAAACACGCGGACGACGCTGTCGCAAATTTCAGGACCAATTCCATCTCCTTCGATCAGCGTTACTGTGCGTTTACTCATGGTGTGATTACCTCAATGAAAATGTTCGTTGTCGTTGTCAAGTGTGATTACAGCGCAGGTTTACAGAGCTTCAACAACTATGGCGCTCGCTTCACCGCCACCGATACAGAGCGTAGCCAAACCATAGCGCTTTCCGTGGCGCTTGAGTGCATGTACAAGAGTGGTGAGAACGCGAGCTCCAGAAGCACCAATTGGATGGCCCAGAGCAACTGCTCCACCGTGGACGTTGATTTTTTCGCGTGGGATCGAAAGTTGCTGCTGCGCAGCAAGCGTAACGACTGCAAATGCTTCATTAATCTCGAATAGATCGATGTCTTCTACAGTGATACCAGCCTTGCCGACTGCCCTCTTTATTGCATCTACCGGTGCGGTTGTAAACCAGATTGGGTCTTGAGCAAAAGATGCTTGGCCGAGTATACGGGCCATTGGCGTAAGACCATGCTCAGCAACAGCCTTTTCTGATGCAAGTACAAGTGCTGCAGCCCCATCATTGATCGTTGAAGCGTTTGCAGCTGTAACAGTTCCATCTTTCTTGAAGACTGGCTTCAGGCTTGGAATCTTATCAAACTGCACCTTCGAAGGTTCTTCGTCTGTTTCGACGACCACATCACCCTTGCGAGTTTTCACTGTGACAGGAGCAATCTCATTGGCAAAGACGCCGTCTGCCTGAGCTTGCTGTGCGCGCTTGTACGACTCAATAGTAAACTCGTCTTGCATCTCGCGGGTGATGCCGCATTCTGAGGCACAGACTTCGGCCGCATCTCCCATTGGAACCTGATTGTACACATCCCACAAGCCGTCCCACTGCATGAGGTCTACCATGCGTGCATTACCAAACTTGACCCCCTTGCGCGAATCAAGCATTGCATGTGGTGCGTTGGTCATTGACTCTTGTCCGCCAGCAATCACAATCTCTGCATCGCCGCAACGAATAGCCTGATCAGCTAGCATAACAGACTTCAGTCCGGAGCCACAAACTTTATTAATCGTCATAGCTGGGACGCTTTTTGGCAGTCCTGCGAAGATCACTGCCTGACGCGCAGGAGCTTGCCCAACGCCACCGGCCAGCACATTTCCCATGATGACTTCGCTTACTGCCTCGCCGGGAACACCACTTCGCTCAAGAGCAGCCTTGATGGCTATTGCGCCAAGCTGTGGGGCCGAGAATTCGCTCAGTGATCCGAGCAGTGAACCGATTGGAGTGCGGGCAGCCGAAATGATATACGTCATGGGGGCGACTCTTTTTGTGGTGTATGGGGAAAACTAGAGTCACAAATTTACCATTTCAGACGTCACGGGAACGCCTAGACTTTCTCAAAGGCACTTCTCTTCCGTAAATTCGCAAGTCTACGTGCAAAACGTAGCAGTTCACTTACTGAGATCATTTACTCGGATCAACGCATGAATAAGGGCCGCATCGTCCAGGTTATTGGTCCCGTCGTAGACGTGGAATTTGCCAATGGCCATATCCCAGCCGTTCTAAACGCGCTCACGATCGAGCGCTCTTCGCCGGAAACAGGTGCGAAGGAAACTCTCGTATGCGAAGTACAGCAGCACCTCGGAGAAGACCGCGTGCGTGCAATCGCAATTGATTCAACGGACGGCTTGGTTCGCGGAATGGAAGCTGTCGACACTGGAGCTCCAATTTCAGTTCCTGTTGGACCTGGAGTTCTCGGCCGCCTGATCAACGTTGTTGGTCAAGGTATCGATAACAAACCGGAGATCAAGTCTGACAAGAAGTGGTCAATCCACCGTCAGTCACCGGCATTCTCGAGCCTGTCCACACAAAAGGAAATGTTCGAGACTGGCATCAAGGTTATCGACCTTATCGAACCGTTCACTAAGGGCGGTAAGACTGGTCTGTTCGGAGGCGCCGGTGTAGGTAAAACGGTTATCATTCAGGAGCTGATCCACAACATCGCAAAGCAGCACGGTGGGTACTCCGTTTTTGCCGGTGTTGGTGAGCGCACACGTGAAGGAAATGACTTGTACCTTGAAATGACTGAATCAGGCGTTATCGACAAGACGGCGCTTGTGTTTGGTCAGATGAATGAGCCCCCTGGAGCCCGCGCCCGCGTTGCGTTAACGGCTCTTACCATGGCCGAGTACTTCCGTGATGAAGAAGGTCGTGACGTTCTGTTGTTTGTTGACAATATTTTCCGATTCACACAGGCTGGGTCTGAGGTATCTGCACTTCTAGGCCGTATGCCTTCAGCTGTGGGATATCAGCCAACACTAGCCACAGAGATGGGTGCGCTTCAAGAGCGTATCGCTTCGACAGATCGCGGCTCGATCACATCAGTACAGGCTGTATATGTTCCTGCTGATGACTTGACTGACCCAGCTCCTGCTAATACGTTCTCTCACTTGGATGCTACAACGGTATTGAGCCGTTCGATTGCTGAGCTTGGTATCTACCCAGCTGTGGATCCACTGGATTCAACTTCACGTATCCTCGACCCGCTAATCATTGGTGACGAGCACTACACAACGGCATCACGTGTTAAGCGTATCCTTCAGACATACAAGGATCTTCAGGATATCATCTCGATCCTTGGTATGGACGAACTGTCCGACGAAGATAAACTCACTGTCTATCGCGCCCGGAAAATTCAGCGCTTCTTCTCGCAGCCGTTCCACGTTGCCGAGCAGTTCACAGGATTCCCAGGCCGCTACGTCAAGATCAGCGATACGATCGCTGGATTTAAGGCCATCCTCGACGGCGACGTAGACGAGGTACCGGAAGGCTTCTTCAGTTACAAGGGCACGCTGGACGAAGTATTGGATTCATACAAGAAGTCGCAGAACTAATCGTATGGCAGACCGTATTCTTTCCATCAGCATTGTTACTCCAAGCCAAACGGCTTTTGAGGGCAAGGCACTATCAGTCGCAGTGCCGGGCACGTACAGTCCGTTTCAGGTATGGTATAATCACGCTCCGATCATCTCATCGCTAGACATTGGCGTTATGAAGATCGAAGATGAGAACCACAACGTTACGTACTATGCGGCGCGCGAGGGCTTTATCGAAGTCCTCAAGAACAACGTGAATATCGTTGTTCAGGAGCTTCTCCCTGCAATCGAAATCAATGCTGAAGATGCCGAGCAAGATCTCGTTCGCGCTCGTTCTTCGGAGAGCGCAGATCGCCAGTCTCGCGACCAATCCCGTAACGAGATCCACTGGGCCGAGACACGTCTTCGTGCAAGCAAACTTCAGCGCGAATCAGCCTGAATCAACATTTAGATCGATGTGGACAAGGGGCTTCCGTAACTGGAAGCCCCTTTTGTATTTTTGCAAATGCGAACCGACAAAATCCTCTACGAAGGCATCACGTTCGATGATGTCCTGCTGATTCCCCGGTATTCATCTACGCTTCCACGCGACGCGAGCACGCATGCGTCACTGACCAAGAACATCACACTACGCATTCCAATCGTGAGTGCTGCGATGGACACGGTTACTGAGTCTGCTATGTCAATCGCATTGGCTCGAGAAGGTGGCATTGGCATCATTCACAAGAATATGTCAATCGAGCGCCAAGCCGAAGAAGTAGATCGTGTGAAACGGTCTGAGAGCGGCATGATCCGCAAGCCCATTACAATGCGCAGCGCCAGCACAGTGCGCGACGCACAAGAGTTGATGGCGAAGTACAAGGTTTCGGGATTCCCGGTAACAAATGATGCAGGAGTACTGATTGGCATTGTTACCAATAGAGACCTACGGTTTGCGCAAGACGTTGATGACTCTGTTGCCAACATCATGACAAGTGCTGGGCTCATCACAGCTCCCCTTGGCACAACCCTTGAAGAGGCAGAACGTATTCTGCATAAGCACAGGATTGAGAAGCTCCCAATCGTCGATCAGGACGGAACACTGGTTGGTCTGATGACAGTCAAGGACATTTCAAAAAAGCAGAAACACCCTCATGCTGCAAAGGATGAACAAGGCAGACTCATCGTTGGTGCAGGTGTTGGCATCGCTGCCGATACACTAGACCGCGTGTCGGCCCTTGTTGAGGCAGGAGTAGATGTTGTGGTTGTCGACACGGCACACGGCCACACAAAAGGCGTTATACAAACAGTGAGCGCCGTGAAGGCTGCTCATCCGAGCGTGAATGTTATTGCTGGAAACATTGGAACCGGTGAGGCCGCACAAGCACTTATCGACGCGGGTGCAGATGGCGTCAAAGTTGGCATTGGTCCGGGATCGATCTGCACCACTCGAATTATAGCCGGTGTTGGCGTACCGCAAATCAGTGCCATCATGAACGTTGCAGAAGTCGCATCGAGACACGGCATACCAGTGATTGCTGATGGAGGCATTAAACAAACTGGTGATGTTGCTAAGGCAATCGCTGCTGGTGCAGATACCGTGATGGTTGGCGGCATGCTGGCTGGTCACGAAGAATCACCCGGTGAGAAGGTCCTTCTTGAAGGTCGCGCATATAAGACATATCGCGGCATGGGATCTCTTGGAGCGATGAACCAAGGCTCTGCAGATCGCTACTTCCAGGATGTTGAAGACGAGATCAAGAAGCTGGTCCCCGAAGGTATCGAAGGCCGCGTACCATTCAAGGGTAACGTCAACGACACCATCTATCAGCTCGTTGGCGGGCTTCGCGCGGCAATGGGATACTGCGGGTGTGCCACGATAGATGAAATGAAGTCGGATGCACGGTTTGTTCGGATGACTGCTGCTGGGTTGCGCGAATCGCATCCGCACGACATCATTATTACCAAAGAATCACCGAACTACTACACGCGATAACTATGGCCACTTCCAGAGCCCAATTCAACGCTGCCACAGAGCGCCTAGCATCAATCCGTAAGGGGCTTACAGCTCACAAGGTTGATGCATACGTCATTGCCCACACACCAAGCCTGAGATACCTCACAGGGTTTTCGGGATCCTACGCAATGGCTATCGTCACAAAGAAGAACATACACTTCTTTACGAACGATCTCTACGAAGTACAGGTGCAGAAAGAGCTGCACAAGCTCGATGGGCTTAAGGTCTATATTCATCGTGACCCTTGGAGCGTGATAGCGACACAGCATCTTCACAAAACCTGGAAGAATGTTGGCTTCGATCCAGGACGTCACAGTCATGCTGGCTTTCTCGGCATGAAAAAAGCTCTCAAGGGATCGAAGCTCGTAGACATGCCAGGCTTCGTCGACGCGCTTCTCCTTCCTAAGAGCACCCCAGAGATCAAGAGTATCGCTGCAGCAGCGCAGATCACCAGCACAGCGTACGAGCGCATGCTAGGTATGGTGCGTCCAGGCATGACTGAACGTCAGATCGCCACATTCCTTGCCACAACCACACGCGAACTGGGATCTGAAAAGGACGCATTTGACATCATCGTTGTCGCTGGTGCTCGCAGTGCTATGCCCCATGGAAGAGCAAGCGATGCCACGATCAAAAAAGGTGATGTCATTACTGTTGACTTTGGCTGCTGCGTAGACGGTTTATACAGCGACATGACCAGAACCTTCTGTGTAGACACGCCAAAGAAGGCCGTGATAGATGTCTTCTCGGTTCTCTACGATGCCCATATGACTGCCCTTGATGCAGCTGTTTCTGGCGTTACCGGTGCTGAATTGGATGCAGCCGCGCGTACTGTTATCACACGTGCAGGGTATGGCGATTACTTCCGTCACTCACTCGGACACGGCCTAGGATATGAGGTCCACGAGCATCCTCGCGTATCGTACACAAACAAGCACGAACAAATCCCAACGAACTGTGTCGTTACCATCGAACCAGGTATTTACTTGCCCGGAAAGTTCGGAATGCGCATCGAGGATGATGTGGTGATAACGCCCAAGGGGCCTCAGATTCTGACCACTGCCCCACGAGAATTGGTGATCGTCTAACCAGCTATGCCCAATCAACGCGTTCTCGTTTTTGCATACTATTTCCCTCCTATGGGGCTCAGTGGCGTTCAGCGCGTCAGTAAGTTCATGAAGTACCTTCCCGACATGGGATGGCAGCCGCATGTTATCACGACTGGCCCTACAGCATACTATGCGCACGACGAATCACTGCTCACCGACCTTGAGGGCCGGGACATCGTGATCCATCGTACAGAAGGGAAAGACCCCAACAGCCTGCTTAAAGATCAGGGCACGGTGAAGATGCCGCGCGAGTTTGTTCGCAAGATGCTCAGAAGGCTCAGCGATACGTTTTTCATTCCTGACAATAAAAAAGCATGGGCACAACAAGCTCTCTCGTTGGCTCGCGAACTTGTTCAACAGCATGATTTTGAAGCCATCTTTGTTAGCGGTCCACCATTCTCATCTATGATGGCTGCTGCCACACTCAGCGAGGAAACTGGCATACCGCTGATTGTAGACTATCGTGACCTTTGGGTAGGCAATCAATTCCACTTCTACCCAACCCTGTGGCATTCAAACAAGCACCAGCAGCTCGAGCGCGAGGTGCTTTCCGTTGCTTCTCGTGTGACGGTTACCAATCGTCGCATCAAAGAGCACCTCATCGCACGATACAATTTCTTACGATCAGATGAAGTTGCCATTATTCCGCACGGATATGATCCTGCAGATTTTGTGCTGGCAAGCCCCTTCCCCCGTGAGGATTCGGCATTTCGATTAACGTATGCGGGGATTTTTTACGACGTAGTCTCGCCGATACCCTTTTTCAAAGCAGTAAAGAAGGTTGTCACGGAAGATCCCTCTATAAAGCTGGATCTGCAGTTCGTTGGTTTACTGCGAGACGAATACAAAAAGGCAGCGAAGAAGTTCCGTATCGACACATTGATCACTGATCATGGGTACTGTGAACACAACGATTCTGTCCGACACCTGCTTTCGAGCGACGCACTGTGGATGATGGTTGGTAAGACTCGCAATGCAGATACAATCTCAAGTGCCAAGCTGTATGAATACATGGCATCGCGCAAACCGTTACTTGTGAGTGTACCCGACGGTACCCTACGCAAGGATGCTCAGAGATATGGGGCTGCATGGATCACAGAGCCCGACGATATAGATGCGATCGCAACCAGCATCGTTGAGATGTATACAGCATGGAAACAGGGCCGTATGCCGAAGCCCAACGAAGAGGTCATCGCTTCGCACAACCGCGCACACCTAACCGAACTCCTGGCGAAGCAGTTTGGCATGAGTGCGAGAGTGATTTAGCGTCGGTGTTAGTTTGACCGAACGTGGTCGAGTAGAATCTCGGCTACGTCGCGAACAACCACAGACTCTGTCTTTTCTGCGGCCTTCACGCCATCAGTGATCATTGTGGCGCAGAATGGGCAGTTTACAGCGATCGTTTCAGCGCCGGTGGCAAGGAGCTCATTTGTCCGCGTGATGTTCACGCGGTCTCCAACATGCTCTTCCATGAACATGCGTCCGCCACCAGCACCACAGCATAGCCCCCTGTCACCTGAACGCGCAGGTTCAAGGATAGTTAGGCCCGGCACATTCTCTATGGCAGCTCGCGGAGCTTCAAACTCATTGTTGTAGCGGCCAAGGTAGCATGAGTCATGATACGTGATTGCCTCTGATGACGCGGTTGATCGATCGATCACCAACCTACCGCTTGCGATAAGCTCCTGTATGAACTGCGTGTGGTGCAGAATCTCAGCTGAAAATCCATACTGAGGATACTCGTTCTTCAGCGAGTTAAAGCAGTGCGGACATGTTGCTACAATCTTCGTGACGTTATATCGCTGGAATGTTTCAACGTTAGTCTTGGTAAGCATGTCTGCCAAGTACTCGTTCCCGGTTCTGCGCGCAACATCACCTGTACAGTTCTCTTCAGTTCCTAGGATGCGAAAATCTACGCCAGCGATCTGCATCAGCTCTGCGAATGCTTTTGTGGTCTTTTTTGCTCGCTCATCGTACGATCCGGCACATCCAACCCAGAAGAGCACTTCCATCGACGCATCCTCTGCCGCAGTCTTGATGCCCATGCCTTCTGCCCAGTTCGCGCGATCAGCCTGTCCGAAACCTCCCCACGGAACAGAGTTGGTTTCCATGTTTCCGTAGATATCGGGAAGCAGCGCTGATTCGTCGTTAAACATTGACTCCATCATTACCATGGATCTGCGCATACCAACAATGGCCGGCACGTGTTCAATATTCACCGGACATTCCTGCATACATGCACCGCATGTTGTGCATGCCCATAGGGCATCTGGATTTACATAGTCACCAATGAGCTTCTTATCCCATACTGCCTGTTCTTCGGTGGTAAGCTCTTCGTTGTTCTGCTGCTTTAGAATCAATGGAGCCTTGTCCATCGTACGGTCGTGGATCGCAATGATGATTCCACGAGGATCGAGCACTTTGCCCGTCTGGTTTGCGGGGCACACGCTTGTGCAGCGTCCGCAATGCGTGCATGTATAACCGTCAAGCAACGACTTCCATGAGAGATCTTCAATATCAACAACGCCGAATTTTTCAACGCCTTCTTCTTCAAAGTTGATCGGCTGCATTGCATTGGAAGGGGCTAACGGACCAAGGAACACATTCGGTATTGATGTTAGAACGTGGAGGTGCTTGGAATACGGCAGGTAGTTCATAAAGGCAAGAATGAGCACTGCATGGGCCCACCACGCGATCTCGAAGACGATGTGAGAGCTGCTACCGAATGCCGAGGCTAATACCGCCCCGAACGGACCGCTCACTGGGCGCACGGCCCACGAGAAATCACCTGCTTCAAGCTGCCCGCGTAGCGCATTTTGAACAAATAGTCCGCTTACAATCGTAAATATCGTTAGCAAGATCATTCCCGCTTCTACTTTTTCGTGCTCTACCTGCAGGCGCTTAACTTTTGTAACATACCTGCGCCAGAGCGACATCATCGTTCCAACGATGATGAGCAGGCAGAAGATGTCTGTCAGAATTGTAACAGCGCTATAGACCGGTCCAAGGAAATTCAGTGACCATCCGTCATGAAATCCTTCAAGAATCATCTCGATCGCAGAAAAGAGTAGAATCAGGAATCCCCAAAAGATTCCGGCATGGATAGGCCCCGCCACTTTGTCACGTAGGATCTTACTTTGACCAATACCTACAACAAGTGTAGTCTTGATACGCTCTCCAATGCGATCAAACCTGTTATCCGGCTTTCCTACATTGAGCCATGCGATAAGGCGCATAGCACTGCGGGAAAAAATGCCGAAGGCTGCGGCAAGAATGATCACAAAAACAATGTTCTTCATTTCCATGCGAGGGGCTCCAAATGGTCGTGCAAAAATACCAAAGAGTAACTTTGTGTACTTGGCATACCTACAGGAGAATTCATGGGCAGAGTAGTTCGTGTTTCAGAAGCTATAGCGTCGATTCAGTCTGGCCATAGTCTCTACATCCATAGCGTTGCCGCAGCACCGCAGACGCTCATCCACGAGCTTGTTCGTCAGGCAGAGCGCTTACGCAACGTACGCATCATCCACCTCCATACAGAGGGTCCGGCACCATACGCAGACCCAGCCTATGCCGAAAGCTTTCGTGTAACATGTCTCTTTATCGGCGGCAACATGCGCAAGGCTGTTCAGGAAGGTAGAGCAGATTATGCGCCTGTGTTTCTGTCGGAAATCCCACAGTTGTTCAGATCAAGAACGATCCCCGTTGATGTTGCATTGATCAATGTCTCGCCCCCTGACCAGCACGGTTTCTGCTCACTCGGAGTAACTGTTGAGGCTGCACATGAGGCTCTCCATTCGGCCAAGATCGTAATTGCACAAATCAACCCAAAGATGCCCCGAACTCATGGAGATGCGCTGGTTCATAAGGATAAGCTAACCTACATGGTTGAGGTAGATGAACCAATTTTCGAGGTCCAGCCCCCAGTGTTGGGAGATGTCGAGATCGCCATCGGCAAACATGTAGCATCGCTCGTTTCCGACGATGCAACGCTTCAGATGGGCATTGGCGCAATCCCCGATGCCGTGCTGCATCAGTTGCATTCGCATAAGAACCTCGGCATCCATACCGAGATGTTTAGCGACGGTCTGCTGCCATTGATCGAGAGTGGCGTTGTAAACGGATCGCAAAAGACAATTCACCCCAACAAGATCGTTGCGACGTTTGTCATGGGGTCGAAGAAGGTCTATGATTTTATCGACGACAATCCGATGGTCTCGATGCTTGATGTGGCATATGTAAATAACCCGGCCAATATTCAGCGAAATCCAAAGATGACAGCTATCAATAGTGCAATTGAAGTTGATGTTACGGGTCAAGTATGCGCTGATTCTATCGGCCCTGCGCCATATTCAGGTGTGGGCGGACAAGTTGATTTTATGCGCGGCGCCGCACGTGCCGATGGCGGCAGGCCCATTATCGCACTGCCATCACGCACGTCCAGCGGAATCAGCAGAATCACGACATTGCTCAAACCCGGCGCCGGTGTTGTAACAACGCGTGCACATGTACATTACCTTGTCACCGAGTATGGTGTGGCCTATCTTCACGGAGCATCATTGCGCGAGCGAGCGCAAATGTTGATTGGAATTGCACATCCCGATGACAGAGAACGACTTGCACGTGAAACGCGGGACGTGTGGAAGTTACAGGTTAACGTATAGCCAAGAGTACACCATGATTCTCCCAATCACCGCGGCACTCGGACTGCTCGTACCACCAGTTTCTCACGCTACAACGGCATGGGTAAACGCGGACGAGCTTTCTGTACTCAAGCTCGACGCTGTATCCTTCAAAGGAAGGGGGCTGGCAGCCAACCCTCTGCTGGATGTTTACGTTGCAATGCCGTATGAACATCTTCAGTTCACCCCATATGACGGTTCCTTCGTAAGTGAATACGCACTGCGGATTCGAGTACGAGACGACGCTGGTAGATCCTTTGTCGACACGTCAGTTACCAAGACGATCCGAGAACCAAGCTACACCGTCACCCGCGGAAAGACCGGTAAAGCTGATAACACACAGAGGCGATTTACATTGCCTGCAGGAAGCTATGTTATCGACGTTCAGGCACGTGATGCGTTTGGACAAAAGATCTACACGGCAGAGCAACGCCATACTGTGCAAGACCTTAATGCAGAGGCCGACGCACTTAGTTCAATTCTCTACGTCAGCGATATCGAACAAAAGGGCCACAGATACACGATCATCCCCTACATCGGTGAACAGATGTGGTCAAATGATCTGCGCTTGTTTGCATTCTTTGAGTTCTATACCACCTCTATTCGTAGACACGTTACCTTTACCTGGGATATAACCGCAGCAGATATGCGCACACTTGCCTCTGGTAGTACGGAACCGTTGCTTCCAACCGGACCGGCAACGCAAACGTTTGTTCCAATTGTTCTTTACACCAGACTCATTACAGGAAACTATACCTTTTCGATTCGTGCACATCCTGCAGATGCCAATGGTGTAGCCGACACAACAGAAGTTCTTGCATCTACGAGCAGGCCGTATCACGTTCCTCAGTCAATGGCTGGTGATCTTCTGAAAGATCTACGAAAAGCAATCAAGCAGCTGATCTATGTTACGGGACAGGACACAATTGATTCACTATTGGAGGCGCCCACGGACGGGGAGAGGCTCTCACGATTTGAAGATTTTTGGAAGTCTATAGACCCCACTCCAAACAGCTCCAAAAACGAGGCAATGGAGGAATACTATGGTCGAATTGATATCGCTAATGAGCGATTCAAGTCATACAATGAAGGCTGGCTAACCGATATGGGACGTGTGTACATCATTTACGGCGAGCCATTGTCGATGGATCCATATCAGGGGCAAAACCGCATAAGTGTTTTTATGCGATGGACATACCCGAATGGTGTCGATGTGATTTTTGAAGATCCATCGGGCTTCGGAGACTTTCGTTTGCGTTCTCCCCTTCCAGGAAATCCGAAATATGAATTCCGCAGAGCCGGACGCTAGTACTTCAAGAGCTACACAAAAAAACAAAGGCGTCTCGGGTATACCCGAGACGCCTTTTCATTTCAAACGTGATCTCTACGCCAATGTTGCAATTCTTAGCGAACAACAACGATTGAGAGGACTGCACGGTCGCTACCATTTGTAGCAACAACATTGTATGTGCCTGCAGCTACATTCAGCGAACCGAGTGACACTGTTTCAGTGCCACTTACAACACCATTGAAGATTGTTGCAACAGTTTCACCACCAGCATTAACAACAGAAAGCGTTACGTTGTCGTTTGCACGAACGCGGATTGCAGTAGAAGCCGTCACTGGGTTTGAACCGGCAAGTGTCATGCCGATTGCACCTGTTTCGCTTACTACGTCAGTTTCCACGCTTGTTGTAACGCTCGTACCACGAAGCTGGATTGTCTTGTCGCCAGCATTGCTCTTGATAGAGATTGTGGCTGTAAATGCCTTTTCCTTTGATGGCCAGAACTGAGCTTTTACAGTGTGCTTGCCATTTGGAGCAACAGTGATCTTGTTGTTTGCATCTGCACGACCATCTGTGATATCAAATTCCGTTGCATCAGCACCTGCAAGGTCGATCTCGCTGATCACAAGATCTGCCTTACCAGTGTTCGTGATAACGAATGACTTTTCAAGCTTTTCGTCAACCTTGACAAAACCGAAGTCTACTGAAGATACGTTGATGCTGATTTCTGGACGGTCGCCAGCTGGCATCAGATACTTGATAATGCGCTCCATCAGGTTTTTGCGAGCGTTCTGATCATTGCTGTGTTCTACACCGAACGAAGAATACACAACACGTCCGTCACCAGGATTAGCGCAGCGGATACCAACGAGGTTTGCCTTGTTGTTGTCTGTATACGCCCAACCGATGGAGTTAGAACCGTTTTTAACCGACATGATGTCGGTGATCTGGCAGAAAAACGGCCAGTTGCTTGAAGGGCGGTTACAGTTCCACGTTCCACCCAAACCAACTTCGTCACCAGCTACACCAGTAACAGCGAATGGAGTAAGTGTATTGCCTGTGAAACGCTGTGTTGAACCTGTAAGGTTAAGGCCAAGTGTACCTGTAAGCCAAGCATTAGCTTCTGGATATCCAGGTGACGACTGGTTGTCTGGGAATGTTGCAACACCAAGACCCATCGGTGCACTCACGAATACACCCTTGCCTGCCCTTGACATCATCTGGGCCAGCTGAGCAACGCCAGGAATTGCGAAGCGTCCATCGATACTTAGCGAAAAGATACCCACATCAAATGACGTTGGATTGAATGCCTGAAGAATTTCATCCGCTGCTGGAACAAAGACAACTTCCTGACCATATGATGTTTCAAGAGCAGGGATATAGTTGCCAACGTTTCCTTCAGAGATACCAGACCAAACAACAATTTTTGCACCCTCTGTGAGGTATCCAAACTGTGCTTTGCCTTCCTTAGCAATACCAGCTACATTCTGTGGTGTAGCAACAAAGTCAATGCCACCGAAGAACGCGCGTGATCCGCTCGTTGTTGTTACAGTAACAGTTGTCGATGTACCAGGCTTAAGAGAAATAACGTCCTTGTCCATTGAAACAGACCAGCCGGCAGAAGCAAGTGCCTCAGCGTTTGCAATAGTGAATGCTACCGGAAGTTCGCTTGTTGTTGGATTGGTAACCTTGATCGTCTGTGTCTTCGATGCAGAACGGCCAATGTAGTCCCACTTTGTACCTACAACTTCAACAACAGGTTGGAACACAACAAGGTTTGTTCCTGCATTGAGGACTTCCTTGGTAGACGTATTCTGAACGTAGCATACAATGTACTGCATGCCTTCTGGCCATGTAAGACCAGTCTTCTTGTTGTACGTAAAGTTGAACGTCTTTTCTTCGTTCGCAGACATCGAGAGGGATGTTCCACCAGCGTTAGGAAGCATCTTGTTCATCGCATCATCGAACTCTGTTTCGCCGTTGCTGTTTGCAAGCGTCTGTCGAAGATCTTCGATAACTGCATGGTACGAAACAACAGCCACGTGAAGACGGTGCGTCTTGAGATCAATGTTTGTATTGATCTTGACAGTTACGTTACCGCCATCTGTTGTCTTGGCTTCAGATACAGTGAGCTTGATTGGGCTCTTCTTTGCATTATCTGATTTGATTGCTGCATTCAACGTAGCTGCAGCGCTCAGAGCTACCTTCTTACCGTTCAAATAACCATCAGGGATACCAGAAACGGCATAGTACTGACGACGGCTGTCGTTATCTGTAGGGTTGTCCAGATTAAACGGATCGTTTGGAGCTGGCCAGTTCATGTGGAAGCGGACCGAAACAACATTGTTGCTCGGCATGATGACGTCCTTGAGCATTACCCCTACAGGCACGCACGGAGGACAGGTTGCGCTTGTAAACTCCTCAAGAATCGACAAACGGTCGTATGTGTTCTGCGCGCTTGCGCTGACCACACACAATGCCGCTAAGAGGCTGAACGCCGCTGAGCGAATGAGTGCACGTGTGTTCATACACGTCTCCTGATGTAGTGAAAATTTGATGTAGAAAAGACTCGTTAAAAACTGGTCAGAAAATACGACGAGAGCAGACTTTGTGGCATAGTTTTTCAGAAAAAACTGTCCACATTGTGATTCTACTTCTTGCCTGATTTACCCTGCTTTGAAGGTCGCTGCATGGGCTGACCTGGAATGGAACGCCCCTGTGCGGCAGCCATTTCTTGGGCTTCGCGCATTTTTCGCTGCATCCAGCTCTCCTTTTTCGGCATTTTTTTGAGATCTGCCAATGTGAGCTGATTTTTCGAGAACTTCTTCTGCCAAATTGTCTGACCGATCGCCACAACGTTGAATACGAAATAATACAGATTCAAGCCAGAAGGAAGCGACGAGAACATCAGCGTAAGCATTACCGGCATCATGTATACCATAGCCTTCTGCCGCGGATCTGTAACTGCCTGCTTCTGCTGGATAAACATTGTTGCACCCATCAGGAGAGCCAGGCCGCTGAACTGATCGATGTTAAACAGTGGCAGTTTAAATGGCAGAGCTACGATAACGTCGGGAATACTCAAATCTGTGAGCCACACGGGCAGAAATCCCTGTTGGCGCAGCTCAATGTTGAGATTGAGCACAGCGTACAGGGCATATAGAAACGGCATCTGCAACAGCAACGGCAGGCATCCCCCAGCGGGGTTTATGCCGTATTCACCATAGATCTTCATTGTTTCCTGCTGCTGCTTCTGCATATCATCCGGATACTTCAAGCGAACTTCATTGAGAAGGGGCGCAACAAGCTGCATCTTTCTGGCGGATTCCATTTGACCCGTGCTAAGAGGATAGAGCAATACCTTCATCAGCAGCGCAAACAAGATGATGGCAATGCCGTAGTTCGGGATGACATTGTGGATGAATTTGAACGTCGGTAACATAAAGTACTCGCCGATTGGCTTTACGATCCACTTCCAACCAAAATTCATGATGGATGTAAGGCCGTACTGCTCCAGCGTGTCATACTGCATCGGTCCAACGTAAAGGCGTGTTGTATAGTCTACGTCGCCATTGACCATTGGTACATCCACGCCGAGTGAGTACTTCTCAACAACTCCCTCGTTTGGTGCGCCAAAACGTGTTCCATAAACACTAGCTTTCCCTGTAAATCCCTTTTGCGGGAGCATTGCAACGGTAAAATACTTCGACCGTGTTGCAAGGAAATCGATAGCTGACTTTGATGTATCTCCCGATGGCTGATTAAAATCAGAAGCATCAATTTCCGTGATGGAGCCCCCTTCAGAAATGATGCCAACAGCGTTGTTTGATTCATCGACGCTACTGCCCTCTTGGTATCGCAGACCGTGCTTCCATTCAACGTGCATGGCCGTTGTGCGACGGTGATAGACACGCTGCATCCCGCTCATTGTTATGCGAGAGGTTACGTCGTAGGCGCCGCCCACAAAATTGTAGGTACGCGTGATCTGCCCACCAAACGGTGTTGTAGCCGTTGCCGTTAACGTAGCCGATGCACCTTTGCCGACACGAATTGTATCAGATGCTGTATTGAACGTGAATGGTATCTCGCGCGACTGCAACGTATCGATTGGACGCCGAGAGCTTAACGTATCTGGTACAACTAAGAATGAGAATCCGAATTCGCGCACACCAGGTTGGATGAGGTCTACCTTGGCGGTCGGAACACTATCCTTGTAGTATGGCTTATAGTTTTTAAGTACCCATGAACGCACCATTGCTCCATCTGATGTAAAACGGATGGTGTAGAGGTCCGTTACGACAACTACATTGCGCTGCGGTGCCGGCATAAACTGCACAGGCGGACCATTGCGCTCAGCATTTGCGAGCTTGGAAGGGGCTGATGTTGTCTGACTCGATGTAGGCTTAGCTGCCTGCGGGTCTGCTGGACGCTGCTGCATGAACATCCAGAATGCCATAAGCATCGTGATCATCACAACAGCTAGAAGAGAGCGTTTATCCATAGTGGGCGTGGTGTGAAAAACGTGAGGGTGTTGTTAACGTTGGTTAGTCTTTGGGTGGTACCGGATCGTACCCTCCTGGATGAAGCGGATGACACCGCCCTATCCTTCGTACAGCCATATACGAGCCACGAATAACCCCGTGAATGCGAAGTGCATCAATGGCATAGTGCGAGCACGTTGGTGTATATCGGCACGCCGACGGCAGCAGTGGCGAAATTACAATCTGATAGATCCTGATAATCTTGATGAGTATCCACGACATTACCGAGATCCCTTTCGAGTCAGTTTCTGCATACCCTGCTCTACGTGATGCTCTACTGCCGATAAGTGAATGGACGCTGGATGCTCATTCCCTTGGCGCCACAGACATACAATTCGCCTCCCGGCAAGCTCTGCGTGATGACGCTGATACGCCGAACGCATGGCAACGCGCATCAACCTTTTTATCCGGTTGCGAACAACTGCCTTGCGTGCAACGCGCTTTGGCACGCCCACCCCAACATACGCCTGCGAGAGGTCTGTCGGGTTGGGCAGTACTGCTAACAAAAGCGGTCCAGACGTCACACGACGTCCAGACCGCAGTACTTCTTCAAAGGAACGGTATCCCTTCAGTGGCCGAACGACCATTGCGGAAGGAACCCTGTATTAGCGAGCAAAGCTCACGGCGATACGGGCACGGCCCTTAGCACGACGACGTGCAAGAACCTTGCGACCGTTCTTCGTGGCCATACGTGCACGGAATCCGTGTGTATTTACACGACGGCGCTTACTTGGTTGATAGGTACGCTTCATGACTTCACCGCAACTGTAATGTTCTTTGGGTTAAATGTGAACGGCAAATATACAAAGGATCAGTTGATATTCGTTACACCAGGCGGAAATGGGTTGTTTTGGCCGTCTACAACGATCTCACCATACTGATTTTCATATTTACCGATGTTATCAGCAAGGGCATGCAGCAGAAGTTTAGCGTGCTGGGGTGTCATCACGATGCGTGCATGCACACGGGCCTTTGGCACACCAGGAAGGATTCGGGTAAAATCAACAACGAATTCAGCTGGGGAGTGAGAAATGATCGCCAGGTTAGAATAAATACCTTCGGCTTCCTTCTCGCCCAGCTCGATCGTCATTTGCTGTTGTTCATTCTGCTCGTTTGCCATTATAGTTTCGATCCTTTCTCGTTTGCTTGCTTCATTTTGTCAAGCATTTTGTTGCGACCATAGAGGCCTTCCATGGTCCGATAATAATCTTTGTTCTTGTTGTAAACTTCCTCGAGTGCCTCAAGTTCCATAATGAGCGACTTCACCTTAGCGCCGTCCTTCCGCACCTCATACACGTTGGCAAGTTCAGCGATCACGATGTAGTCATTCCGATACTTTGCACTTACTCTGCGAAGCTGCTCAAATGCCTTAGCTGCATCCGACAACAACTGCATGTATGTGGTATCTGCCACATACTTTTTATTCTTTTCCTGCTTTTCTAGCTCTGCACGCTGTTTGAGACTCGCAAAATTCTTGCAGGCAGCACCATAATCGAATAGTGCAATCTCATTTTTTGCGTCGAGCTTGATGATCTCTTGATACTGTGCAATGGCCTCTTCATACTTCTCAGCACTTGAGAGCATGGTGGCATATTGCAGCCTAGCATTCACGTTCGAAGGATCTTTACCGATTTGGTCTTGAAGTTCTTTTGTGGCTTCGTCGGATTTGCCGGAGAGCTGTAGTGCCTGCGCACGAAGTGCTGAAAGCTCCTGATCAGCAGGCTTAGCGCGCATTACAGCATTTGCCCAGAGGAGTGCCTCTTCGTACTTACCAGAATTATATGCGATGTAGGCAAGGTTCTTCAACGGCTGAACACTGGTCATGCGGGCACGCCACTTTTCAACGTCTGTAAGCGATGCCGGTGGATCAAATGTCCATCCCTCTAGCACAGCTTCGTTGCTTCCTTCTGCGAACGAGCTCAGAATGATCTGCTTTGCGTTCAGTGTAAAAGCATCACGATAGAGCACACCACCTTCAACAGAATCCATTTTTGTGGCAAGGGGCGTACCAAGCACTTTGATGGAACTTCCACGAGTAGAGCCGAGGGTGATATTCTTCGTTGCGATGGCCTCAAATCCACCGCGCTCTGCATTCCACCACTGCTTGTATGTCGTAACAGCCTGTGCCGTATCCCCAAGGCGCTCATTTACCTCTCCAAGAAGCACTAACGGATCTGTGTATTCTGGACGGACAGATACAGCTGTAGCAAGCGCCGTGCGTGCTTTCTTCAACGACTCCATATTCTGTGATGCAGCAAAATCGTTGTATTTGGCTATGCCATCGTTGTACGCAGCTGCGTACTTGTTGTACAGCGATACGGTGATCGCATCACGGAGGCGAGGGTTCAACGTATTGCAGGAAAGTGCAGACCTATATGCTATGAGCACAGAGTCCTGCTCATTCAACGAATCATGCGCATCGCCGAGCATAGCGTACGCATCGCATGCCGAGGGTGCCTCCGCCAAAGCGGCGCGCAGCGCTGTCTTCGCCTTAACGTAGTCCCTTGTCTGCATTGCCTTCTTTGCTATCGTCATCTGAGATGATGAGCATTGAAAGCCCTGAGTGAGAACCGCAGCAGCAACGAGTGAAACAAAGAGCAGGATGTGGCGTTTCATACCAAGCGTTCCGACATATTGATGAATCAGGCCTGCGAAAATACGCCTTTCTCTTACGTCTGAGGCCTACTTCTTTGCCTGCCCCTTTAAACGCGCATATGTCTGCTCTCGTGTCTCGCTTACGCGACCTGCAACCAACTTCTCACATACCTCGCGGGCATCATTAATGCGTCCACGAAGCTGCTCAAAGAGAAGATGTTCCATCCGCCCTGGTCTTCCAAGGTATCCGTTGACTTCGCCATAGAGCGATGCAAGTTTCTCACGCAACTGCTCTTCACCGGTAATCGCACCCTGCTTCGTGTTCACAAGGGACTTGTTCAGAGATACAAGAGCTGCAAGGAGGGTTGTATCACGAGTTGCAGCCTCAACGCTCTCAATAGACTGGATAACTGTTTGCAGTCTTTCAGTGGTAACAGCCAAGTCCTCGTAGACAGCATACATGTTCTGAATCAGTTCGTACTGCTGGCGAGTATCTAACGCTGAATGGCCAAGAGTTGTGTCGGGTACAACCTGTATTGTCGTTGAAAAGATCTGACCGGCCTTGTCGAGTTCTATTGAATAGGTACCGCTTGGGAGTAGCGGACCCGAAAACGTGCCGAAGGCGCCGCCTACTTGCGACTTTGGTGATAACGGAGCTTGAAACGAAAGTGGGACCTCGACGGTAGTCACACCCTTTCGGCCCGATGCGGGAAATGTGCGAATCACCGATCCGGCTGAGTCCTTTAGCCGAATAACAAATGCCCCCTTCACGTGCTTATCACGCAGGATGTACCAGAGCTGTGTTGATTGGGTCTTGGACTGACCGACGTAATCGGCATCACCACCAAACCACGTGCTGCCCGACGCTGGGTAGCGCCGTACCGAAGGCTTGGGCGGGATCACGGTTACAGGGGGCTGTTCATTCGAGATGCTGATTCCCCGAAGTACATCGATGTTATCAAGGATATACAAACTGCGTCCATGAGTTGCGATCGCAAGCGCATTGTCCTTGTCTTGCAGTTCGAGGTCCCGAACGGCTACCGGTGGGAAGTTGTTCAAAACATGAAGCCATGAAGATCCAGCCGAGAAACTGATAAACAGCCCATCCTCAGTGCCGGCAAACAGCAGGTTGGGGTTTGCGTGATCCTGACGCACAACATGAGCATATCCGGTGATCTCCAGCGTCGCAAGACTGGTCCATGTTGCCCCAAAGTCTGTTGTCCTCACGATGTAGGGTTTCATGTCTCCATACATGTGATGATCGAGCGTTGCAAAGCACACCCCTGCCTGGTGGACCGATGGCTCCACACTTGTTACCCAAGCACCTTTCGGGACATCACGGAGATTTACTGCAACGTTCGTCCACGTTGTGCCACCGTCACGCGTTACCTGAAGATTCCCATCGTCTGTACCTGCCCAGATCACCATCGAGTCGAGCGGTGACTCGGCAATCGTGAACACTGTGCAATGATTTTCAGCTGATGAGTTGTCGAGCGTTAGGCCGCCATTTTCGTCTTGACCCAATTTTGTAGGATCATTTGTCGTGATGTCAGGTGATATTCTCTTCCAATCCTCACCAGCGTTTGTGCTCTTGTATACGTATTGTGATGCTACAAACAGCACTCCTGGTCTGTTGCCCCTCACAATTGGGGCATTCCAATTATACCTCAGCTTGAGCGACCCGTCATCAGGCTTCGGGGCGATTGTTTTATCCTCTCCCGTTGCAAGATTGTTGCGTACGATGTTGCCGCCTTGGGACTCCCACGTAACGATATCTGGATTTCCCCTGTCAGGGACAACGTAAAACCCATCGCCGCCCCCAACGAACTTCCAATCACCGTTTGCGATACCTCCAGGCTTCGACGACGGCCCCATCCATGAGCCATTGTCTTGGAGGCCACCGTAAACGTTGAATGGTGTGCGGCTATCGGTTGCGACATGATAGAATTGACCAAGGGGCAGGTTGCCAAAGAACCGCACAGACTTGCCCTTGTTGAACGACTCATAGACGCCGCCGTCTGTTCCGAGGATGATGTGATCGGAATTTTTCGGGTCAACCCATATGGCATGATGGTCGCTATGAGCGCTGGTTGCTGTCTGGCTAAATGACCCAGCCTGATCGTCGCTGCGGAATAGTTGGATGCCGCACTTGTAGAACACGCTGTCATTGTTGGGGTCGCATACGATGCGGGAGAAGTAGAACGGACGGATGTCAACGGCAGAACCTGTGTATCTCCGAGTCCACGTCTTGCCGCCGTCGGTGCTTACATACATGCCCGACTCTTTCGCCTCAACACTGGCAAAGATCAGTTCAGGGTTCTTCGGTGATCTCGCCAGTGCAACACGTCCGATATCTCCCTGAGGCAATCCAGATGTGACCTTACCCCACGTTGTTCCGCCATCGGTGCTGCGATAGATACCGCCCGCTGGACCGCCAGACGAAAAAGAATACGGCGTTCGGCGAAACGTCCACATCGAGGCCAGCATCACCTTCGGATTCTTCGGATGGATCAACACGTCTGTGCATCCCGTTCGAGCGTCACCTGGAAGTACATTCGTCCATGTCTTTCCAAAGTCGGTAGTGCGATAGAGCCCTCTATGCGGACTATCATGAAACAGCGGGCCTGGGGCTGCGACAAACACGGTAGATGGATCCTTTGGATGAATCGCCACCATCGAGATGCGCTCGGTAGAATCCAGCCCTGCTAACGTCCAGGTGCTCCCAGCATCAGTAGTCCTGTAGAGCCCCTTACCGTACGACACACTGTTGCGCGTCCATGACTCACCGGTACCTACCCACATCGTATCTGGACGCTTTTGATCAATGCACAAGGCGCCGATGGACTGAGGATAGTCGTCGAAGATCGACGTAAAGCTTACGCCACCGTTGATTGACTTCCATATGCCACCGCCGGCAGCACCAACGTACATGATCTTGGGATCGTTGTCAACAACAGCGATATCACTTACCCGTCCGCTCATTGTTGCTGGCCCGATAGAACGCGGCCGTATGGACCCCAGCATTCCGCTGGTAAATGGCTGTTGAGCAAAACTCGGCACCGCACCATAGCACAGGGCTATAGCGCATATCATTGCGCGTAGATTCATGGTATTCGTCCGACGTGGGGGGGATTACTTCTTCTTGCCGTCTTCACTCGGGAATGCAAATCGGGCGTCCGGTACATCAACGTTGGCCTTGATGCTCGAATAGGACATTGACATCATTGTTTGTCCGTCAGAACGCATCTCCATGAGCATTGGCATTTGCACGCCATTCACATCTTGATAGTTAGAGAATACCATCTCAACTTCTGCTTCCTGGCCCATCATGTTGATCTTCTTATCAACCTTGGCTAAATACCAAGTGACTGCATCGATGTAAATAAATGATGTTTCATCATCTTTTGTGGACTTGATCTTGTATGCTGTTGATCCATCGATATCCTCTGATCCGACGAGTTCGAGCTTGTAGCCCTTATTCTTCCAATCGATGAGCTCGCCGTCCATGTCTGCCTGCTCAACCATCTTCTTCACTTCTTCGGCGCCAGCTTTCTCAGGCTTACCACCGTTCATCGGATTGATGCTCCAGGCCGTGGTTCCATCAAATGCCTGTACCATTGCCATGCCCTGAAAGCTCATGTCCATGCGGAACTTGCTTGGACGCTTGGTGGTCTCTGTAAAATTCAATTCCATTCCCTGCGCCATCGACATTGTGCCTTCTTTCACTACTGTCGAGAGTGCCTCAATTGCCTTTTCGCCTCCACGCGCAGCAGTGGCCTTTGCGATAACTTCTTCCAGGTCAATGGAAAAGGACGAGGTAGCTCCAACAACAAGCAGAGCAAGGGTTGCAACAAGTAAACGCATGCGAAGTACTCCAAAAAAGTTGTTCAGCGGTTATGACAACCCGCGGCCAGCGAAGGTTTCATACCGACAATGTTTTCTGGAGGCAAAACTAGAGAACTGTATCGACCTGTACGCGACTATATGTAAGCCGGCTTTTGTCTGTTACATTGACAAGGATCTGCTCGCCGCTCTTCAAGGAGCCAATCGCAGATGTCAGTGAGCCTGGTTGTCCAACCATAGCTATTGCCTGCTTGCGCACGGCAAGGGGCTTATAGTCACTTGTAAAGACCATTAAAGTTGAGTCGTTGTTCTCATAAAATCGGAGAACCTCATCCTTGCGAATTGCGTCTACCGCAACAGGGCTCACAGACACACCCAGGAACCTGGCAGCAGCTCGCGAGAGATCTACAACGCGGCGCTTTACAAATGGCCCCCTGTCTGTTACCTCAACGAGCACGGCTTTGCCGGTTTGCTCATTAACAACCCGTAGCAGCGTTCCAAAAGGAAGTGTCTTGTGCGCTGCCGTCAACTCATTCATATCATACCGTGCACCACTTGCGGTGCGCCGTCCGTGAAAATCCTCACCATACCACGAGGCGAGACCATCTGGTACGTCAGACATCTCAAGCTTCTCAACAACTGGTAATGGGGCTGGTGTTGCTACTTCGGATGCCACAACAACCGAGGTGGGAGCATCGTGTGCCTGAACCAATAAACTAACCGACATAACAAGCACAACAACAACAACGAAGATCGCTATGCGAGCGAACACGCCGAGAGAAAGTATCTTCTTCATAGGGTCATCCTCCTGTAGTAGTCCAGAAGCACTAACTTGATGTGCAATCACCCTACACTGCCATCAAGAATAAAAAAATCCCCAAGTCGGGGCCCCCTCGGACGATCGAAGGGGCCGCAAATTGGGGAGTTTTCCACAATTACCCATGAACATTCTATGAATTGTCATTCATAGAATCATAAGTGCCTTTATTCGCAATCTCTTAGAACAGACAATTCGATACGTCTATTTTGTTCACGAATAGCTTCAAGCTGCTGCTTTGTCATTTTTCGAGCAACTGCTGGGGACGGATCCGGCACACGAGGCATCGATGAACCAAAGCCAATTGAGCCCTTGATTCGCTCTTCTGGAACACCGTTATCGAGGAGCCATTTTGAGACGGCACGGGCACGCATAACAGACAGTTCTTGATTACGCTTTGCAGGTCCATCTACCGAAGCGTGGCCTTCAACAAGTACTTCGAGTTCATCACAATCCTGTGTGAGGTATTCCAACATCTCTGCCATGCGAGTCTTGGTTGTAGGATCAGAAAAATCGATCACATCAGAATTGACGTTAAAACGAATGCCCTGTGCTGTCAACTTTTTCATTGGTCCCGCCGGGCTGGCTGGTTCCTTAACCGGCTCAGGAGCAGGTTCTGGTTCCGCTGCAGGAAGCTCGGGTCTCGGTGGTTCTGGTGACTGCGGGATTTGGGGTACAGTGTGCTCATGTGACGCAAGGTTATCACTAGTACCTCTTCGTTGGCGGCAGATCTCACACTGTTGAGCAGCGCAGATGGCGCAGTTGTTTGCGTCGTACCTCGTTGTGCACTGTTCACACCAGTATTGCCCCTTCCCTTGCTCTGAACGATCATTGAACCGATAGGACAGCCCTATAGAGAGTGCCGACAAACCATCATTAGTACCACGGACTTCGTAGTCGTCGAGGTATCCCGAGAATACAAATCGGTGATCGTACCGAGCCGACAGTGACAGTTGGTCTGCAATCGGAACAAGGACTCCAACACCGATTGGGATGCTTGCTACTGATGATGGATACACGCCGTTTTCGTAGTTCAGCAGCGGTGCACCGTCCGAGGTGTTCGATGGGTGAAAGCTCACAAGGCCAAAGCCGCCTGTGATAAATGGTACAAAGGACGTATTGGGCAGAAGAACGTAGCCAAACGTTACATCGAGCGCAGTAAGGCTGGCCTGGTTCTGCGATTCGATCTTAATTGTAGAGCCTGGATACGATCCGCCCAACGCTGCAGATGGTCCATAGTAGTCCGAGTACTTCCGTATTAACGTCGGGTTTGTCTGCCAATGATAGGAGCCAAGTCCGACACGACCTTCGATCCAGAATCGGTCGGAGGTGTTATACGATAACGTAAACAACCCACCATCACCAGCGCGTCCGGACAAGAACTCACCGCGGTAGAAATTTGCTGAATAATGCGCAGAAGCTGTTAAATCGCCCTTCCGGGTTTGCGCATGTATCGGAGCCGCAATTGCAACGATGGCTGCCATTATCATGACAACTATGGCTGTGCCCTTTTTCATTATGAACCTTTCGATGTTCATTTAGTCCCTTTGGCTTGATTCCAACTACCAAAGTTACATCAAAAAGTATTCCACAATTGTGGAAAAGTTTACTTCAGGACGTCCAGGATGCGGGCGGAAACCTCTTCTACCTCTCCTATTCCATCCACACTGGTTAGTAGGCTGAGGTTGCTATAATATTCGAGAAGAGGCGCGGTCTCTGCGTTATAGACTGAGAGGCGATTACGGATGATATCCTCTTGGTCATCTGCTCGGCCGCGTTGCAGGAGACGGGCAATAATGGTTTCGTCATCTACCTCAAGGTTTACAACCTTGTCCACGGAAAGCCCCTTCGTTGCAAGCAAAGCCTGCAGTGCATCAGCCTGAGCGCGCGTGCGCGGGAACCCGTCCAAAATGCAGCCCTTGGTGAATTCTTCACCGTTCATCGCTTCTTCCACGATACGGGCTACCACATCATCCGGGACAAGGTCGCCGGCGTCTACATATCCCTTCGCCAGCATGCCAACGGCAGTCTGATTCTTGATTGCAGCCCTGAAAGCATCTCCTGTGCTCAGATGCGCAATGCCAAGCTTTTGAGCAAGAATAACAGCCTGAGTTCCCTTGCCCACGCCAGGGGCACCAAAGAGTACAACAATCATGAGTCTAGGAGATGGTTGGTTAGTAGTGAGATGCGTTCGTTATCTGCGCAACAAAACAAAGTTACCTTTTTGACCGATAATACGCCATCCGTGCCGCTGCCAATCATGACCCAAAAATCGCTCGATCAGCTCGGGTTCATCACAGAACCAGCGCACGTTTCGCTCGGCCAAATACTCGGGAATCGCTCTGCGACGCATCAAGGCTTCGTGATTGACCTTTCCGTCGATGTTCAGCACATGGTCGCGCATAAAACCCAGCGTACCGGTTTGACCCGACGCTACAGCATCAGCTGACGACACGTACCGTTGCACTAGGGCTAACTGATCCACAACCATTTCGTTACCAGCCCCCTTCCCAAGGAGCATGGAGCCTACAACTCCGAGGAACAAAACGCCATATGCAGCAACAACAAGGTGTTTGATGCGATCGTGTAGGGGGCTTTTGATGAATGCCACTACCACCAGCAGAGATATGCCGTACGCGAGTGGTGCGAAGTACCTCGTATAGTGCCATGTGGCAAAGTTTGTGAGCACGTAATACGCGCACATCGCAATGATGCCAATAAAGAATACCCCTAAGCTACTCCGTGCCTGTGTAGATATCGCATGACGGACGTACTTCGCGGCACCCCACATCACCGGCACAAGCGCAACGAACAGCACAAGTCGTGCAACCTCGCCCCAAAAGCTTGAGAAGAGATGAAAGCGCAGGAACGCAAATGGTACGAGCGCCTCAGCGATGTTCATGAAGGCCTGCTCCATGCGTTCGGCTGTAAAGACCGTCGATGACTGAGCTGCACCTCCAGATGGCATAATGGTGCCAAAGGTGGTATAGATATAAGCAAACCACGGTAAAATGATCAACCCGGTTGCTATAGCGGCAAGGAGAATATCACCCTTGCGCACGGAAGGCTCTCGCATTAGCAGCCAGAGCAGAAGCACAGAGGAGGGCACCAGCACATCGATGCGAGTTAGGATCATGAGTCCGAGCAGCACGCCAAGCGTGAGCGTCCATGAACGCTTAGGCATGGCAGGTATGGAAAGCAGATGCAGAACAAGGAGTCCGTATCCTAGGAGTAGCACGCCTGTTTCAAGTCCGTTGAAATGTAGCGTGAACATGTAGAGCGATACCAGATACCATAGCTCTATTGCTGGCAACCATGGAATGATGCCTTTATCAGGCACAAGCTGCGAAACAACACGAGCAAACACCCATGCACATAGAGCATGCACGAAAAGAGAGAGCACCAGATAGAGTCGTAGGCCCACTATGCGGTCTCGGCCTGAGGCCATAAAGCAAAGAGAGCTAACAGTGGTCACCAGGGGCTGAAAGCCACTCGTAGGCATTGAGCCGTCGATGGTGTATCCGTTACCAAGTGCCAGATTTCTGGCAACAGTTAACGAGTAATAGCCATCTTCCTGCAATGGGTTGTTGGCGATGTAAACATCCTGCCGGAAGGCGAGGAATAGCAGAAGCGAATAGACAACGTATCGTGCGACGCGGTACACAGCTTAGAAGAACTCGGCATCGAATGCCGAGGCATACGGGGCGGCGTACTTGCGCAATACCTGAAGTGTTGCGTTGAAGTCCTTCGGTGGGTCGGCACTAAAGTTCAACTCTTCCCCACTTATAGGGTGGACAAATGAGAGCTTTGCTGCATGCAGAGTTAACCGGTCGATGATTGGACGTTCGTCTTGCCCCTTGGCAAGATTGAATTTGCGTTTGATCGACGAAAGCATGAACGCCTTTGACGTGCCGTAATCGGCATCGACCAAGAGAGGATGTCCGATGGCTGAACAATGAACCCGAATCTGATGCTGACGTCCAGTGATCAGATCGCACTCTACAAGTGTGGCAAGACGAAACTTTTCTACTACGCGCAGAATCGTGCGCGCTTCCTTCCCACGCGCCGACGGCTTCATCAGACCCTTTCGGCGTGGGTCGGGCATGATCGGAATGTCGATGTCTATCGTGTCGCGATCTACGATACCCGAGACAATAGCAAGGTAGGTCTTACGGACGGTGTGCTGCTCGAACTGGGTATTTAGCGCGCGATGCGCATCTGGGTTGAGCGCCACCACCAGCACGCCCGATGTTTCACGGTCGAGTCGGTGCACAGGGTAGGACGTACCGAACTTTTCTCGCACAAGGGTCTTTACGCTCGGCAGGGTTACATCATAACGGTCCGGGATCGAGAGAAGTCCGGACGGTTTATTCACCACCACAATGTCGGCATCGTGATGGAGTACTTCAAGCTGCTGACGTTTCACAACTGGCCCCCAACTGCCTGTGCGGCCTTGAGCGTGTTTCGCAGCAGCATTGCACGCGTCATTGGGCCAACGCCACCTGGCACAGGAGTGATTGCCTGAGCGATTGGTTCTACTTCATCAAACAGCACATCACCAACGAGCTTCGTGGTTCCGTCGGGCAACGTGATACGATTGATACCAACGTCGATGACAACGGCACCAGGCTTGACGTGATCCTTTGTGATTACTCCATGGTGTCCAACAGCGCTAATCAGAATGTCGGCCGTGCGCGTGTACTGCGCGATGTCTGGTGTTCCGGTATGACAAATCGTAACTGTGGCATTGCCGGGCGTTCTCTTCTGTGCGAGAAGAATTGAAAGGGGCTTGCCTACGATATTGCTGCGTCCAACGATCACAGCATGCTTGCCTGATGTTTCGATGTTGTACCTGCGAAGCATTTCGAGCACTCCGTATGGAGTGCAAGGAATAAATCCGTCGAGACCGATCATCACTTTGCCGGCGTTTTCCGGATGGAATCCATCAACATCTTTTAACGGTGATATTGTGTTGATCACGCGATGTTCGTTGATGTGCTTTGGTAGTGGAAGCTGCACGAGGATTCCGTGAACCGAGTTGTCGGCATTCCACGCGTGAACCACATCGAGCACTTCCTGTTCTGAAGCTGTTTCGGGCAGTCTGAGAATCGTTGAGTGTATGCCAACCTTTTCGCAGTCCTTTCCCTTGTTACGCACATAGACCGCACTTGCCGGATCTTCGCCAACAAGCAAGAGATTAAGTCCAGGTGTTATTCCGCGCGCGCTTGCGAGTACATTGACTTCTTCGAGTGAATTTCCGTCGATCAGAACTGCCATGGATGCAAAAGTACGGACTTCGTCCGTCATGCTCTATTGTCGGTTAACGGTGCGAGGAAGCTCGCACGTGTATGCTTTGCATACGAGCACACTGTCCTGAGGTGCTTGCTCCCATGGGTAGCCAGCTCCTGAAAGGAGTTCGCGTCCGAGGTGGTCTGTTGGACGATGCACAAAAACCGCCGATGGGTTAAATGCGCCTGTGTACTCAGCCACCAGCGCGCTAAACGGCTGCTCGGATGCATCGCCGTTCAAGGCTATTTCTGACGACTCTGCTGTGATCATGTCCCACGCACACAGGAGCATACAATAGCCTGGGCCAAACTGCTGGAGCTGCGCACCGTATGTCTGCACACATGCGCGCGCGGCTTCGCGATAGCGCTGCTCATTGCAGATCGCGCCGAGTCCGGCAAAGAGCATCGAGGCCATGCTGTTCCCACACGGATAGGCACTGTCGAATCCGTTCTTTTGTCTGACGGGGATGTCGGTTACGTGTTGGTGAACGCTATACAAGGCCCCCTGGTCATCAGCGAACTCTTTAAGAATTCGATCTGCGCTCTGCCGGGCGTCGTAGAGATATGAACTGGCGCCGGTTGTCTGGTAGAGCTCAAGGGCAGCCCAACCCATCGACGATACATCGTCGAGCATTGGATCGATCGCCATATCGCCGTTACGCATACGATGGCAGGCAAGGGGCTGAGCAAAGGCCCCGTAGGCTGCAACGGCCATCTCCAGCAAGAGTTCATTGGTAAAGGCCCGTGCTGCTTTAGCAAGTGCCCCGATCATGAGTCCATTCCAGTCGGCCAGGACTTTGTCATCGGTAAGCGGGCGCACACGCTTGAGGCGCTGCTGCAGAATCTGCGGACGCAGCACGCTCCATTCCTCGTTGTTCTGCAGTTCTCTCAAATTGGTTGGGCGCACATGCAGAATGTTCGAGGGCATAGGATTGCCCGACGCTTCGTCATGGAAGTTTCCATCGATGCGCACATTGAGCATCGCCTTCAGTTCGTCCGACATCCCATGAAGTTCGTCATGGGTCCACACATAGTACTTGCCTTCTTCGCCCTCAGAGTCTGCATCCTGAGCAGAATAGAACGCCCCTTCTTCACTCGTCATCTCGCGCAGAAGAAACTGGGCGATTTCCATTACAACTTTCTCGTAGACACTATCCCGCGTCATCTGCCATGCTTCGGTATAGGCCATCATGGCCATGGCCTGGTCGTAGAGCATCTTCTCAAAGTGTGGCACCTTCCACTCTCGGTCAGTGCTATAGCGATGCATGCCAAACCCTACTTGATCGTAGATGCCTCCTGAACGCCAAGCGTCGAGTGTAGAGCAGACCATGCTCAGCAGTCCCTTGTCGTTTGTCCTATGGGCAATACGTAGCAGCAACAGCAGATGATGTGGTGACGGAAACTTTGGCTGCGAGCCAAACCCGCCGAACGCTTCATCGAACGTACGCTTGTGATGATCTGCTACAATCTCGAAGACGTTCATGGGAACATCACCTACAAAGCTTGCCTGGGCCTGATCGCGCAGTGCCTGCACAATCATCGATGCTGTCTCAACCACCTTCTGGTGATCGAGCACCCAGACCTCCTTTAAACGCGCCAGCACGTCGAGAAATCCGAGTCGGTTCCCAACAGAATAGCGAGGGAAGTAGGTGCCGGCAAAGAACGGACGCTTCTCAGCATCCATAATGATGGTAAGGGGCCAGCCGCCGTGTCCAGTCAATGTCTGGCACACATCCATGCACATTGCATCAACGTCTGGACGTTCTTCCCGGTCTACCTTGATGCTGATGAAGTTGTTGTTCAGATACTCGGCAACCGTGTCGTCTTCGAATGACTCGCGCTCCATCACATGACACCAGTGGCATGTGGCGTAGCCAATGCTTACAAAGATTGGCTTGTTCTCTGCACGCGCACGATCGAATGCTTCGTCGCCCCATGGATACCAGTCCACAGGGTTATAGGCATGCTGAAGCAGATACGGCGATTGTTCGCTCGCGAGTCGATTCGGCGCGCGATTATCCTGCATACACCTTAGAGATGATCGGGATCAGGTATTCGTTGAAAGCCCTGTCCATGTCGTAGTCTGGCGTCCATCCCCAATCATTCCGTGCAGCCGAGTCGTTTACATCCCCGCACCACGAATCAACAATGGCCTGACGCTGCGGATGCGGCGCATAGCTGATCTCAGCCGATGGGAATGCCTCTTTCACCTTTACAGCGATTTCTTCTGCTGATGGCGAGAATGCTCCGATGTTGTACACGCGCTGCGTTAGGTTTTCCATTGGTGCTGCTGCAAGATCTAACAGCGCCTTGACGCCATCTGGCATGGCCATGAATGGGATGCGGGCATCTGGACGCACAAAACATGCATAGGCTTTGCCCTGCGCTGCGGCGTGGATCATCTCCGGTGCGTAATCACTTGTGCCCCCTGTCGGAACTGTCGTGGCAGAGATAAGTCCCGGGAAACGCAGTGCTCGGAAGTCGAGGACCTTGGCGCTGCGCTCGTTTGTGAGCTGACCAAACCGATCGCTCATGTATGCACCGAGCTGTTCGCAGTACACCTTGTTGATGCCGTACATCGTTGTTGGCTGCAGGTGCTCAAACTCTGTTACCGCACCAGCATTGTTCTTCTCTTCGATGCTCTTCATGCCATAGACGGCAATCGTGCTCGGGAACAAGAACTTTACAGCCTTGCCCGTGCGCGTACCAATGCGGCGGGCCATCATCAGAAGGCCCATCGTGCCATTCACATTCACATTGTGCGCACGCTCGGGGTTTTTCTCAGAGCTTGTTGAGAGCAGTGCCGCAAGGTGATAGATCTCATCGATGTCGTGCTGTTCAAGCTGAGCAACAACTGCTGGATCGGAGACATCGCCCTGCACACTTACGTGCACATGCTTTGCGAGAGCTTCGCCAAGGGGCGCAAGGTCTAGCGCAATGATCTTGCGATCTGGTTGTGAAGAAAGCGTCTCGAGGAGACTGTGTCCGATTTCGCCGTTGGCGCCAGTGATAAGTGTCGTAATCATGGGGCGCAAAATACGCTTCCCTGCATTTATGACGCATACACCGGAGAATACCAGCGAACATACTCGAGCAGACCCTGCTGCTGCCACATGTAGGTTTGATCAAAACCGGGGAAGCGACGGCGCAACGCAGCATAGTGATGAACTGATGGTGCAGACCAGAACCACTGCAGCAGCGCAACAAGGTTGGCATTGGGTGCAACAGCACAGCAGCATGGGAATATCACGTTCATAAGGAGTTCGCGCCGAAGGGATCTGCCCTCGAGGGCAATGCGCTGAAGCTCTGCAACTCGGATTGCTTCGAGAAGACTCTCTGGCGAACGTTCATGGATGGTGATTGCAAGTTGACCTAGGGGCGAGTGTGCAACCGCCTGCCGCAGCTGACGTTGGATATCGGCAGAAACTGGATGATGTTTTCTCATTGCCATGCGTCCAAACCACTCGTCGGTAAGCGCTCGTAGAGCTTCCCTCATGCCAAGCCTGGCAATAACAATGCGGGCATTGTCGATATGACGCTTTAGCCGGGAAATAGCGGCCTGCTGTAGTTCATCAACGTGGTTGGCCGACGGCACAAACGGTTGCGGAGCAGAGCGGATACACTTCAGCACGTCAGACATCGCCACAACCAGCGTCCAGCGAAGGTTGTCTACAGGCCTGTCATTATCCAGCACGATGTGCACGGCAACATCTCGGTAGCGTGGATCACCGCCATGTCCGTGTGCAAACCAGTCGGAACTATGCACATGAAACTCCCCCGAGGCAACCGTAACAGCCCCCTCGCAGAGCAATGCCATGTTGGCAAAATCTGGACCTTCATGGACGTTGAGAGTGCCGGGCGAGAGCACCTGGATGTATTGTCCGTTCGTTACCCGCCAGCGGCGGCGTCCATCAGATAGTACACGATGAACTGCATGCTGCAGCACTCGTTCTGGAAATGCATCAAGACGCATAGTGTATCCTCCGATACACTGTGCGATCCATCACCCAGAACGTGACATATCAGAACTGCATTTGTGTGCTGTAGGTCTTGGCCAGACGCTGGATTGTCTCCATGCAGCTCTCAGATCCATCGGCATAAAGGAGTCCGCGAGAAACATTAAACACTGCTGGCCCCATAGCATTTGCTGTAAGGGTCTCTTGCGTGTCTCCGCCTTGAGTACCAATGCCTGGAATCAGCAGCGGCGCATTGGGGAACTTCGTTCGCAACATCGATAGCTCTGCAGCATTCGTTGCACCAACAACAAAGCCAACATCACCGCTGCGCGGCCATGAGAGCACGGTGTTCATCACAAGTTCGTAAAGGGGCGTATCGCCAACGAGCCGACGTTGAAAATCGTGCGAGCCAGGGTTAGATGTGAGTGCCAGAACATAGACCATCTTCCCTGGAACATCGAGGAATGGTCCAACAGAGTCGCGTCCCATATATGGCGACACCGTAATGGCATCGGCCTTGAGATCGTCGAACACGGCCTTTGCATACGCAGCCGATGTATTGCCGATATCTCCGCGCTTTGCATCAGCGATCACATAGGCATCTCCAATGTGCTCGCGAATTGCATACAGTGCGTCAATTCCCTCACGTCCGTACTGCTCGTAGAAGGCAAGATTAAGCTTGTAACACGAGGCAGCACCCCGCGTTGCGTCCACAACATCACATCCAAACCGTTGCAGATCAACAACTTGCTTTTGATAGGGGGCTGGCAGCTTCTCAAGATCGAGATCAAGCCCTACGCAGAGTCCGTTACGAGGTATCATTGGGGGCAAAGATAGGATGTAACAATTTTCAAAACGCTACGTCTGTGAACCTGTCCCCTCATATATGACGTGTGGCCGATCCCCCAGATCCTGCCCCCAAGCACAGCGCCACACGATCACCACAGATGCCCGAGCACAGCACTCCCCCTCCCCAGCTGGCCGGGCATCTCTTTTTGAGTGCCGAGTAGCGAGTAGCGAGTAGCGAGTGCCGAGTAGCGAGTAGCGAGGTCCCTCGCCGCTAACGCGGCTCGGGATGACGCACCGATTTTGCTTGTTTATGCTTGAGCTCCACCTTCTACCCTCTGCTCCGCGCCGCGTCATCCCGAGCACCGCAGGTGCGAGGGCCGCCCCTTCTTTCGCGAGCGTAGCGCTCTTGCGCTGAGATGACGAATAGCCACGCCCCCAGTATCCGTAATCCGTACTCCGTAATCCGTACTCCGTGCCCAGTCCCCTCGTGTACCCTCAAGCGATCCCCCTCTCGCCCCTACCGTGTTATGCCGTACTTTTGTGGCTTACGTTTCACGGCATTTACACGCACATGACCACCACACACCCCCTACTCGCGATTTCGCTTGCTGCAGCATTTCTTTTTGGTTGCGGATCGAGCGCGCCAACCCAACAAACGATGGCAGGCGGAGAAAAACCAGGAGAGAAAGACAAGGATAAAAAGATCAAGGCCTACGAGAAGGTGATCACCAAGGAGGCCGTGTCGGATTCCGGCATGTTCGTTGTGCACCGTATCGACGAAAAGTTCTTCTATGAGATTCCGAAGTCGATGCTGGGCAAAGAGTTGCTGCTTGTGAGCCGCATAGCAAAGACGCCACAAGTGGGATACGGCGGCGAGGAAAGCAACACCGAAGTAGTGCGCTGGGAGCGCAAGTACGACAAGATCCTGCTTCGCACGATTTCCTATGTAAACGTTGCTAGTGATTCAACGCCGATATCACGCGCGGTGAAGAATGCCAACTTCGAAGAGATCATTAAGGCATTTCCGATCCAGGCGTATAACAAGGATTCGTCGAGTGTTGTGATCGATGTAACCGACATGTTCGTGGGCGATGTAGGTATCCTGACGCCGAATCGTAGTATTCGATCACAGTACAAAATTGGTGGACTCGACAGAGACCGCTCGTATGTGGAGTACATCAAGAGCTTTCCAACGAATGTTGAAGTAGAAAACGTCGTTACGTTCTCATCCGAGAATCCGTCGCAGAATTCTGCATCAAAGACGATGTCGTTTACCATGCACCACTCCATGGTGATGCTGCCCGAAAAACCAATGATGCCACGTCTTGCAGACCCACGTGTGGGATTCTTCTCGCTAGACCAGACGGACTTCTCACGTCCAGAACCAGAGGCCGTTAACCGCGAGTACATTCTGCGCTGGCGCCTCGAACCAAAGGACACCGCAGCATTCCTACGGGGCGAATTGGTAGAACCGATCAAGCCGATTACATATTACATCGACCCTGCAACGCCGGTGCAATGGCGCAAGTGGCTCAAGAAAGGTGTTGAAGCGTGGAACCCGGCCTTTGAACAAGCAGGTTTCAAGAATGCTGTACAGTGCCTCGAGCCCCCTACTCCAGAGCAGGATCCTGACTTCTCTCCAGAAGATGCGCGCTATAGCGTTATCCGCTATTACCCATCGCCGATTGAAAATGCATACGGACCCAACATTCACGATCCACGTACTGGCGAGATCATTGAGTCAGACATCGGTTGGTTCCACAACATCATGAAGCTGCAGACGGGCTGGTTCTTTGCTCAGGCTGTGAGCGATCCGAAGTCACGCGTGCTTCCCTACTCCGATTCGCTCATGGGCGAGCTGATCTCGTTTGTTGCCGCTCACGAATTTGGACATACCATCGGCATGCCGCACAACATGAAGGCATCCAGCGCCTACCCAGTAGATTCATTACGCTCAAAGACCTTCTGCGCTAAGTACGGCACCGCGCCAACTATCATGGACTATGCACGCTACAACTACATTGCCCAGCCAGGTGATGATGTAGACGTGATGCCAAAGGTTGGTCCGTATGATAACTGGGCCGTTAAGTGGGGATACCGTCCGATCATCAGCGCCAAGACATCAGACGAAGAACTCGACACCTTGCGTGCATGGGCAACAGAAGCAGAAAAGGATCCATACCTGCGCTTTGGCGCGCAGCAGTGGATGGTGATGGACCCAACAGCACAGACAGAAGACCTGGGTGATGATGCGATCAAGGCCGGCGCCTATGGTATTGCCAACCTCAAGCGTGCAATGGGGTATGTGTATGATGCGACTTACAAGCCGGGCGATGACTTCCGCATGCTCTCTGATGCCTACGACGATCTTATCGGACAGTGGTCCCGCGAGATGGGGCATGTGGCCAACATCCCAGGTGGCGTGGTTATCGAGCGTAAGGTGCATGGATCGAAAGGACCTCAGTTCTCCATCGTTAAGAAGTCACGTCAGCGCGAAGCCGTTGCCTTCCTGCGCGACAACGTGTTCACGACCCCAATGTGGCTTCTCGATGAGCGCATTGCGCAACTACTCACACCTACCGACGTTGCACAGAGACTTTCATCGCTACAGACGCGTATGCTACGCACGGTGATCTCTTCGGACAAGCTTACACGCCTGCTCGATCAGCAAACACGTTTTGGTGCAGAAGCCTACACTGTAACTGAACTCTTCGACGATGTCGAAACATCGATCTTTACAGAGCTTGCAACAAAAGCCCCTTCCGACTTTTACCGTCGCGCATTGCAGCGCACCTTGGTACAAGAGCTGATCGACAAGTCATCAAAGCCTGCCTCTTCCGGCGATGGATTTATGATCTTCATGCGTGGACCGAGCACCTACAGCACCGATGTACGTGCTATCTGCCGCGCGCGGCTGAAGTCCATGCTCAAGAAGCTGCAAGGGGCTCGCACAACCGATGCAATGACGCAAGGCCACTATGACGACCTTACGATGCAGATCAAACTAGCACTTGAGGAAAAACTGGACTGATGAAGCAGCACACCAAGGTTGTGTGGCTTGGCTATGCCAGTGTGTTTCTCTCCATCGTGTGGGGAGTGGGACTTGTTGCTGCCATCTGGGCACGCCATATCGACCACCATCTGCAATTTGCAGGTGAGCAATCCGTAGCTGCTCAGAGGGATCTCAAAGGTGGACGGTTTCTCTACAGACTTGGATTCGTTCTTAACAGCATTGTGCTGTTCATGATTCTCTGGATATTCATTTCAACATGGGTCTTCTAACGTGCTAACGCAGCTCTATCCCTGGCTTGGTCTTGCACTGCGCGTGTTCATCGGCGGATACTTTGTGTTTGCCGCTGTTCCCAAGATCATCGAGCCCCTTGCCTTTGCGACGTCAATCGCTCACTACGGCCTCATGCCATCGTGGCTGGTGAACGGCTACGCACTCATTGTTGCGTGGCTTGAACTAGTAGTAGGCATCGCCCTTGTTGCTGGATTCCGCGTGAGGGCCAGTGCACTGATCTGCGGAGCAATGCTGGTAATGTTCACGTTTGCTGTTGCCTATGCTGTTGTGCTCGGACTGAAGATTGATTGCGGATGTTTCGGATCACAGGGCGGCGAAGAAGTTAGCTGGCTCAAGGTTGCCAAGAACAGCGCCATGATTGCTATGTGCGCCTACCTGTGGTGGAAGCCAACAACGGCACTGTCACTTGATGACGCACCAACAGGACAGTCCGCATGAGTAGTCACGTCTCCGACGGCGCATCACTCTCAGAATGGCTCTCACAAGGAGTTCTCGTTACCGACGGTTCGATGCAGATCGAACTTGCCAAACGTGGACTCTCCGAGCGGCCGAGCGATAGGTACAATCTGACATCACCCGTTGTCGTTGAGCGTATTCATCATGACTTTGTCGATGCCGGTTCTACGCTTCTGCAGACTAATACACTGCATGCCAATCGCTATGCGCTGGAATCATCGATGCTCAGCGCTCGGGTTCTTGAGATCAATCGAAAAGGGGCGTGGTTGGCGCGCGCAGCCGCTGGGTCTCGCGCTCGGGTAATCGGCGTTGTTGGTCCGAGCGGACGTATGATGCGTCCGCTGGGTCCGCTTGAGCCATCAGATCTGCGTGCATGCTTTACCGAACACGCAGCAGCATTGCTTGCCGCTTCGGTCGATGGCATCATGCTAAAGTCGTTTATCAACGTAGACGAACTCGAGATCGCCATTGAATCTGTGCGCTCCCTCAGCGCATCAATTCCGCTACTTGCGCTGAAGTCGTTTCCCGAAGACGGATCAGTACTTTCGGGCTCATTCCCCGGCGCTGTTGCAGAACGTCTCACCCAGCATGGTGTAGACGCCATTGGCTCTAACGGCACGGTTGGACCTCAGCGAATGCTCGGCATTATCGAGTCGCTTCGTGTTGCCGAGAAGCCCCTTGTCGCAATTCCAGATGTAGGGATCCCAACAATCATCGATGGATTCCCGATCTACAATGCCGAACCATCGTACGTTGCCGCAGCTACGCGCAGACTCGTAGAGCATGGCGCATGTATCATTGGAGCAGACGGCGGCGCAGACCTAGCACATATCAAGGCTATCGCTGATGCTGTCAAAGATGTACCTGTTGGGTCTGTACCCATTGTTGTAAAAGCCTCCAAGCGTGCAGAATCACATGAGCAAAGCACGGCGGCACCGACAACCTTTCATGAGCGCATCAACGAACGGTTTGTAACGACGGTTGAACTAGACGTGCCGCGTGGACTTGATATGTCGAGCGTTGTTGAAGGTGCCCGCTATCTTGAGCAGCACGGCATCGACGCCGTCAACATCAGTGATGGCGCCCGTGCGCGACTCCGCATGAGCCCCATCGCAATCTCGAAACTGGTGCATGAGCAAACGTCCATGGAGTGCATAGCGCACCTTGCGTGCAGAGACCGCAACATGGTAGCTCTGCAGGCAGAGCTCATCGGTGCCCATGAGATGGGAGTGCGGAATATCCTTGCCGTTACCGGTGACCCAACACACATCGGTGATTTTCCGTCAGCCACAAGTGTCTATGATGTAGACTCTATCGGACTCATACGAGCGCTAGGCCACATGAACACCGGACAAGACCTGATGGGGAATCCGCTTGGTGCATCTACCGGTTTCTGCATCTCGTGCGCTGTGAACCCGGCAGCAGAAGACCTTGAGCGCGAACTCGATCGGCTTGCTATGAAGGCTGAGCAAGGGGCTCATGTTGCCTTTTCACAGCCCATCTTTGATGCAGAGCTTCTTGATACATTTTTAGCCCGCACCAAGGACATCAATATCAAATTCATGCTTGGGATCATTCCGCTCCGCACGATACGGCATGCAGAGTTCCTGCATTACGAAGTACCTGGAATGAACATCCCGCAGTGGGTGCGCGAGCGCATGGAAGGCGCGGCATCCACCGAAGAAGCAACCGACATCGGCATCCAGATCGCTGTTGAGTTTTTGTCATCCGTACGTAACCGCATCAACGGCGTCTATCTGATGCCTCCGTTCAAGAAATACGATATTGCAGTTCGAATCCTCAAGGCAATATCTTAGGAACATCAGATGAGCGAGATACCACAGCCCCCTTCGACAAATCCATTTATGTCGTACCAACCAACCATCGAAGACAAACGCGTCGGTTTTGGTCTGCGCCTTGGTGCTTGGGCTATCGACCAGGTTGCATTGTGGTTTGTTACGATAACCCTTGTGCTCATCATCAGCTCCATTCAACCCGGACAGACGGAGTTCATGAAGGAGTCGCTGAAGGAGCTACTAGCCAGCATGAAGGCATTTGGCTTCCCACGTGATGTGATGAATGAAGCACTCCCCTACCTTGTCTCGATGCTCTACGCAGGGTTTATCAGTCCCATTCTGTATTGGTCTATCGAAGCCTTTACTGGAGCATCCATCGGGAAGCGGATACTGAAGCTGCGTATCGGACGCGAAGATGGGGCTGTTGCTGAGCCAAGCATCATTGCCATGCGCACCGTGATCAAAATCTCCGACAGAATTCTTAAGCTCATTGCCGTGCTTCCGGTAGCAGACATCCTTGCGCGAGGCATCACGAGTGCGTCGTCGCTGGTAGAAGTGGTCATCATAATCGGATGCTTCTTCGTGCTCTCTGCCAAGAAGCAAGCCCTGCATGATATGATCGCCCGCACGGCAGTGTTCCGCACATCTGAACAATTCTAAACGCACAAGCTGACATCATGGTATACTACGCAGACTACCTCGGGCTGGACAAGATCCTGAGTGCACAGGAGCTGGAGAGCGACAAGGCAAACGACCACGCTCATGAGGAAATGCTCTTCATCATCACGCATCAGGCCTTTGAGCTGTGGTTCAAGCAAGTGCTATTCGAAGTCAACTCGGTAATTGACCTTCTAGATAAACCGGTTGTTGCAGAATCAGCAATTCATCTGTGTGCAACTCGCATTGAGCGAGTAAACAAGATCATGGACCTTCTGTGCAATCAGTTTTCCATCATGGAAACGATGACGCCGATGCAGTTTATGAACTTCCGAGCGTATCTGAATCCAGCGAGTGGATTTCAATCTCTGCAATGGCGCATTTTAGAACGCAAGCTAGGCCTACAGGAAGACCAGCGAGTGCTCAAGCACTATACAGAAGCTCTCACTCCAGAGCACCGGCAGGAGCTTGAAACTGCGACTGCTGGATCAACACTCTTTTCTGTGATCGAAAACTGGCTTGCCCGTATCCCATTTCTGCAGATGGGAGACTTCGGAATTCTATCGTCGCTTACCAAGTCCGCACGTGAGATGCTGGACAACGATCGCAAAGAAGTGCTTATCCTATGTGAAGCAGAAAACACCGATCCAACCGAGGCACTGGCGCAGATAGACCGCAATGAAGAAAGCCTTATGGCGTTGCTCAATCAGGAATCGTACGATCAGCTCGTAGCCGAGGGCAAACGCAGAATGTCACTTAATGCCTCGCTGGCGGTACTATTCATTACGGCGTATCAAGATCGTCCGTTGCTGCAGGCCCCGTCTCGTTTCCTTGAGGCAATCGTGGAACTCGATAGACTGGTATCTCTGTGGCGGTACCGTCATACAATGATGGTAAGCCGGATGATCGGTATGCGTGTAGGTACAGGCGGATCTAGCGGTCACGAATACCTCATGCAGACCGCGATGCGTCAGCGCATCTTTAATGATATCCCAGCACTGTCTTCTTATCTGTTGCCAGATAAGCTAAAGCCGGTGCTGCCACGCGAGATCGAAGAGCGCCTACAGTTTGTTCTTCAACCGTAAGGTATCTCCATGTGCATTCTGGACATGGTGGTCCAGAGTGCGCGAAGTGCCTGCCGTGCTCTGGCCTCAACGCTCTACCCCGAGCATTGTCTGCTTACGGGCGAGCGTCTTTCTACCGCCCCTACCTATGCACCCGGTGTCATCGACACGGCGCTGCTGTTTCATCAGCCTGCACCACGTGGCGTAGAGATCGAGCTCCTCATCCAGCGTCATGTACAGGCGGACGATCTCATGATCTCCCAATTCGCATCGGTATGGGCGCTCTCGCAGACATCTACGATCGACAATGCGATCTACGCCATCAAATACGGCGGACGCACGCACCTTGCTATTGCGCTCGGCCGTGTTCTCGCTGAACATTGCATGCAATCTGCGCCAGATCCAGAAACCCTGGTGTGCCCCGTGCCGATTCACCCTGCCAGGCGACGTGAGCGGGGCTACAATCAGGCAGAGCTAATTGCTAAGGGCTTCTGCGAGCGAAGCGGACTGGCGATGCTTACGTCTGAAAGCATCATCCGCAACCGATACACAGAATCGCAAACCACAAAGTCCGACGCAGACCGCCGTTCGAACGTAAGCGGGATCTTCACAGTGCCCAATCCCGATAGCATTCTGAATACCCACATCCTGCTTATCGACGATGTACTCACAACCGGCTCTACACTCAATGCCTGTGCAACTGCCCTTATCGAAGCTGGAGCCCGAAGTGTAGACGCTGCAACCCTGTGTGTTGCAGTGTGACTTGGGGGACTTCGTGCCTAATTTGCGCCCCATGACACGCGTACTTGTCGCTGCCTTGCTCGCAGCATTTGTAGGGGGCTTGCATGCTCCAGCACAGACGTTTCCCTTTGAGGTGTTCGATACAGACCTACCGTTGCCGCACGTCTACAAAGAACGCAGGGCGCGAGTGGCAGCATCTCTTGCGCAACGGTCTGCGGCCATCGTGTTTTCTGCCGATGTGCGCAACAGACAAAACGATGTAGACTACGAATACCGCCAAAGTTCAGACATGCTCTACCTTACTGGATGTCAGACGCCTGGTACAACACTCGTGATCGCACCCGGTGGCATCCAATTGGGAGATCGCACGTACACAGAAGTGCTGTTTATTCCAAAGCGCAATCAGGACCGCGAAGTATGGCAGGGCGTAAGCATGGGTCCTACTGAAGCCATGCAGTATCTGGGTGTAGACACGGCAATAGTTGCAACAGAATTGAAAGTAGTTCTCGACTCACTGCTGCAGCGCCTTGACACCCTGCACTACTCAACGCTTCCAACAAAGTCGCTCCAGGTGCCCCTTACCGGCAAGAACATGTATGCCGATGCTGAGCTCAAGAAATGGGTCAAGGAACGTAACGCATCCATCATCCTCAAGACACCGATGTCTATTCTGCGCGCTATGCGTGAAGTAAAAGACACCTCAGAACTGCGTCTGCTCCGCAAAGCCATCGAGATCTCTATGGAGGGTCACCGCACAACCATGCGCGGCGCCCGCCCAGGCATGAAGGAATACGAGCTCGAAGCTCTTATGGAGTATGGCTTCAAACGCGGAGGAGCAGAAGACGTAGGATATCCATCGATCGTTGGTTCTAACTACAATGCATGCATTCTGCACTACACAGCGAACAGACGTGCAACAACGATGAACGACCTCGTGCTGGCAGACTGCGGTGCGGAGTATCACGGGTATACGGCTGACATCACACGCACGTTTCCGCTCTCGGGCAAGTTCACCGATGAGCAGCGTCAGATCTACGACCTCGTTCTGGCAGCGCAGGATGCAGGCATTGCCGCGTCCGTTGCCGGAGCCCCCTTCCGCGCGCCGCACACGGCAGCTACAACCGTAATCGCCGACGGGCTGCTAAAGCTGGGTATCATCAAGGATCTTGCTGATGTGAAGCACTACTTCATGCACGGCACATCCCATTATCTGGGACTCGATGTGCATGATCCTGGTACGGGCGGCCCCCTTCAGGTAAACTCTGTTATTACTGTTGAGCCTGGCATTTATATTCCAGCTGGCTCGGCATGCGACAAACGATGGTGGAACATCGGGGTGCGCATCGAAGACGATATTCTCATCACTGCCGAGGGTCCTGTAAACCTCTCTGCAACTCTTGCACGCACTGCTGCAGATATCGAAGCACTCTGCGGCACAGCACCACAACATTGAGCATTATGGCCTGTATTAGATCCATCTCCGGACTTCGCGCAACACTCGGCAACGACCTAACACCAACGCTTGTGGCACAGTATGCGTGGGCATTTCACGCGATTCTCCCTCAGGGGGCTATCGTAGTTGGCAGAGACGGACGTCCGAGCGGGGCGTGGATGCAGGACATCGTTGTTGGTACGCTGCGCGCATGCGGACGTCCAGTTGTGGTGCTCAATGTTGCAACAACACCCACCGTACAGCTTATCACCGAACACACAGATGCCGTAGGCGGCATTGCGATTACTGCATCGCATAATCCCGCGCCATGGAACGGACTAAAGTTTCTCGACGCCGGCGGTGTCTTCCTGGATGCAGAAGCAAACGCACGGCTGTGGGCTGCAGTTGATACTCCTGCGCCAGATTCGTTATCTCCAGACCAGCAGCATGGGCATGTTGTGTTTCGGCATGATGCCGATATGTTTCATGTAGACCGCGTCTGCGACATCCCGGCTGTGCGCTCTGCCCCACGCTCTGATGCACAGCGCGTAGTGGTAGATGCCGTTAACTGCTCCGCCTCTGTAAGCGCACCAATGCTGCTCGAGCGCATGGGCTACGAGGTTGTTCGACTCTTCTGCGATGGATCCGGAATATTCCCCCACACGCCCGAGCCCCTTACCGAAAACCTAACGCAGCTTGGTGACGCAGTACGTCAGCACAATGCGGCGTTCGGTGTGGCTATCGATCCAGATGGAGACCGACTCGTCTTGTTTGATGAACACGGTATGCCGATTGGCGAAGAACGCACTATCGCTCTGGCTACAAAAGCTGTACTCGACAGTGGTGAACGGGGCGACGTAGTCGTAAACTTTTCTACCACACGCGTTGTGGACGATGTAGCAGCCTCGTACGGTGTTACGTGTCATCGCGCTCCTGTAGGTGAGATTAACGTTGTACGCAAGATGCAATCAGTGGGCGCCGTAATCGGCGGCGAGGGCTCTGGCGGCGTGATCTATCCGGCATGTCATTCCGGACGCGACAGTCTAGTGGGTCTTGGCGTTATCTCGTCGTATCTCCGCTCCCACAACCTGACTATGTCCCAGGCATGCGCGCAGCTGCCATCGTATGCCATGATCAAGACCAAGTTTGAGCTTGAGAGCCGCGAGGCATTAGCAGCGTCATTTGCCGACATCATGTTGGCCTTTCCAGACGCCGAAATCTCCACGCTCGACGGAGTATTTATCGGCATGGCCGATCGATGGGTGCAGGTGCGTGCATCGAATACTGAGCCTATAGCTCGCGTGATTGCTGAAGCACCAACGCAAGACGAAGCACAGGAACTGATCACACGTGTAACATCGTTAGTCCGCAGATAGAATGTCGCCTGCCCAAACATCCCACATCCTGCGTTCTACGCTTACATCTTGTCTGCAGCAGCTCACAGCTGATGCTACTAAGCGTCTTACCATCGAAGAGTTCACGAGTGTAGAAGGCACCTTTCTCATGCTCAAGCATGCAGATGGAACTGTGCTGGCAGTTATTGATGCCATTCAGCCCACGGAAAGTCCGTTCGACGATGTTCCGCGGGACAAACTGCGTTCTGTTGCCTCGCGCGTGCAGAGCCCTTACTTCATCCTCACGAATATTCGTAGGGTTGTTACCTACCGCACAGATGCTGTTACCAAGCGACTGCCCGACGAAGAACAAGTAGTTGGCTGGCAGCAGGGGGCAGATGTGCGCACTGCTGAAGACACCAAGGCATCTGGCGTGCAGCTGTCGCTCGTTGCCGCCCTATCACATGCTGTAAACTGGCTTACGATCGAGTCCTCCATACCCCAGCAGCAGCAAGTACGGGATGCCTCTGCATTTTTCTCGGAACGTGTGCTGTCGATGTTTGATGACCTTACATCGTGCACAGAACCTACAGCCGACCAACGCGAGTACACACTGCGATTGGGCACGAGCATTCTGGCCTATGTGCTGATGCACGTGCGAAATCGTGATGCGTTTGATAGACTGGCAATACCCTATGGGACGCGCAGCTCGGACCTTATGCTGGACCTTGTGGGTGCGTACTTCCGTCAAGCCCGGCGCAAGGGCTACGCTATGCTTCCACACAGCGTAGCAAACGTCCGCGTGCTGCCCGACAGGCAGGAAGTCTTTCGGATGACGCTTGCGGATCTAATTCACTTCCTGCACCGGTTCGATCCAGAACGCTTAACAGATCACGAACTCCACCGCGCCGTCGACGCAATCCTGCAAAGATGTGCGCGCATTTCTCGCACATCGGTCCCAACGATTGATGCGCTCGACCTAGCCCTGCGTGCGGTAGTACACGTGCGTGATCATGCGCCCGAGCGTATCTCCATGCTCGAGATTGGTCAGACCCAAGGTTTGGCAAGTGTTCGCCAAATGTTGATGGCACAGAGCACACCGTGCGAAGCCCGCGTGTATGCGCGTAACAGCGAAGACGAGCGTGCTATCGTGCTGCGGGCATCAGGGAAACTCGACGTTGCGGCAGACGTTCAGATTCTGCGGGAAACTCGTGCAACACGCAGACAATGGGATCTTGTTGTAGCTACCAGTGCAGACATAACGGAGCGACATCGCCTGCGGCTCCTGCTGGAGCGCATGCCCATTGCGGCTGATGGATGCATTGTACTGTTTCTGCCCCTTTCATCACTGCACGATGATCGCTACACTGCCATGCGTCAGGCCTTAGCTGCCGGATATGCTATCGAGTGGGTGATCATGAGCGACGTAGAGGCCCTTGCCGAACCTGATGCAGGAGTATGCTGTATCGTAGCCCGCAAGACCGAAGTAGAACATCACAGTCATTTGGCACGCTTTGTATATCTGCGCAGACCGATTGCCGCCTTCTTCCCTTCATCGAAAGCATCACGCGACCTTGAGCAGGCACGGCTGAAGTCTCTCGATGCCTTCATTGCTTATCTGGATGCATCGGATAGAGGCAAGGTAAACGACGAAGCAGTTGTGCGCATGATTCCACAGTCCAATCTAACCGATGCCGGGTCATGGGAAGATTATCTTATTCCGCCTGATGTGCTCTCTTCTGTACTCCGCAAAACACTGCACCGCATGCGCCCCCTATCATCGATTGCAGATGTAGGAGGGGGCTTGCGCACCGGCGCGAATGAGATCTTTGCACCTGATACGCACGATATCGCTACCAATAACCTTGAGTCAGAGTATTGGCAGCGCACTCGCGAGAATGGAACAACGGTAGACGCAACGATCCTTACATCGGCTGATGATATAGAGTCGATCATGGGCATTCCACGATCAGACAGACGTCTGCTGCTTCTACCCGAAGACCGCAATGCCATGCAGGGCACCAACGTGCTCACACGCATTGAGCGTGCTGAGCGCGACGGCGTTCACCTGCGCCCAAGCATTCGCAACCGCAGCGTATGGTGGCACGTGCCTACTCCGTCGATCGCACACCTTATCATCCCAAAGCAGCAGCACCGACGCTGGATTGTGCACGTTAACTCCATAGATGCCTATGCAACGGATGCATTCATTGGCGTTACGCTTGCAAATATCACACAGCGAGATGCCGTGGCCTTATGGATGAACTCCACGCTCGGGTTGTTCTTTAGTCAGCTTATGCGGCTTACCGACAACGTGGCTGATATCACCGTGCGCGATACGCAGGAGTTTCCCATCCCGGATGATGCTGTTCTCTCGGTGATTGCAGACCCATCACTACAGCAGCTAACGCGACGTGCAATTGCAACGTTAGCGGACGAGTTTGGCGCTAGTTCTTGCGACACCATTCGTCCGGAAACTGTCCGCCGAGACCGCCGAAAACTAGACGTCCTTCTTATGCAGGATGTCTTTGGCCTCACTGACGAAGAGCAGCGATGGATCTACCGTTTTGCCTACGCATGGTGGTCACGTCCATCGAACGTGCGTCACCTCACAAACACCCTACTCCACGAACTCGAGCGCGACCACAAGCTGCGTCCACTTAAGACCTGGTACGCCCCCTACATCAACCAGCTGCCTGCAGCAAACCGTCGGGAAGTTGTGCTCGAATCTGGCATCACGCGTGCCGAAGTGGACGGAACAATGTTTGGGTGGAGAGTACGAACGTGGAAAGGGGCACGTCCGGACGTTGTGCTCGACTGTGAATCACAGGAAGAAGCCGAGTGCATAGCGCTGCTCGCAGGACTCGGCAAGGTGCACATTGAGCTTCCCACAGATGCCATCTTGATCAGCGAGATACTGCCGAAGCTGCGTCAGTATGCAGAAGACCTGAGGAAGCATCTAACCCGGCTCATCAGCCCCTTCCCAGAAGACTTGCGTCCAGCAATGCAGCGCACAATAAGTAAACTCATGAGTTGAGGGGATGTATCAGATGATTGAAGCCGTACTCGTCATAAGCGTTCTCTCATTGTTGTTGCTTGTAACCTCCAGCATCCTGCTGTTTAGGCGCATCAAAAGAGCCCAGACCAGAGTTGTGGATACGATGAGTCGCTGGGTTGTTAATTCACTAACAAGCATCGAAACACGATTGCGATACCAATCTCTGCTGGCAGAGCCTTCAAACATTGATGTAATTGTGATTGTAACGCGAAATCGCGCTGCACTGCTCGACAAGACAATTGTTTCTATTCAACACCATGAACCCCATGCCAAGATCATCGTTATCGATGCAGGAAGTACCGATGCTACGCCGACCTTACTAATCGAACGTTGCTCTCAGGGAATTGTGCACACCTTTGTCCGACACCAGCCCGACACAGTTCCGCAATGGCAAAAAGGATTTGGAGTGCACGAAGCATGGCGTATTGCAGCCCTGATGCGTCCGCAAAGTATAACCGTGATGGACGATGATATGCTTGTACAAGAGCCATTCATCGCCACGTGTAGTGAACTTTGTTCTCAGCATGAGCGCATCCATGTAGTTGCGCTGCACAGAGATAGCGTGCAAGAACGCAATCATCCCACCGATGAATCGATCGTGCACAGAGGAGCAACCATACCGTTGGGGCGAACGTTCAACGGAGCAGCATTTTACATGCCATGGCAAACGCTCAATGCGTGGGGTCCGCCTCCTATCGATGAGGGTATCAACGACTGCAGCGTGGAGGATTGGTACTATTCGCGAGCTCTGACAAGCGGCGATGGCTTCGCAGCATTTTTAACGCGAGTTCAAGAACAATCAAACGTCTTATCGCTTCGAGAAGCGGAGCAATAGCCGAGAAGGTACTTGTTTGTGTAGCCCGTTAGCTCTTCGAGATGTCCGCCGCAGTTTATACAGGAGGAATCTTGGCTTTGTGTAACTCTGCGAATCACTGTTCAGATAGACGGGACGAACCAGACATGGTTAGTGGCGCGTTGATCTGACTCGATCGACTCATTGCTCTTGACAACGATCGAGCACATGATCCTGGCTTCAAACAAGACTGCACAACTCAAACTCAATGTTCCGAGATCATCCCCTACCAAGAACTCTGGTCCATTGTTATCGAAGCACCACGGGCAAGAGGCTCGCAGCGAAGAAGGTGAGAAGGTGCTTCCCGTCCCCCTTCACATTCCCTGACCTTCGCGGCACTAAGACATAAAAGGGAATGCTGATGTTGTCTTCTGATGATGTTCTTGCGCTGCGACTTCTGGGCGGCGTTACCAACGATGAGATCATTCGGCTTGCGCATGTATGCGATGTGCTGCATGATGCGCTCGCTATGCTGGGGGCAATGCCCGCAGATCTGGAGCGCCTGTGTAGTGAGCAGCGCGAGCGGTGCTCCAAGCATAATGCAACGATCGTTACGATCGTTGACGCCGCATATCCTTCACGTCTTCGGCAGATAGCAAATCCGCCGTCGGTATTGTTTGTTGCAGGCACGTTGCCCGATGCTGCAATGCACAGCGTGGGGGTTGTGGGTACACGTCAGTGTACGCATCAGTATGGATTGCCGGTAACAAGAATGCTCGTGGCAGACTGGGCTCGCAGCGGGACGGTTATCGTGAGCGGTCTGGCCAATGGTATCGATACGATCGCACATGAGGCTGCCATCCAGAACAATACACCTACCATTGCGGTGATTGCCAGTGGTATCGATCGCATTACGCCGAAAACAGCAAGCGATTTGGCGCGACGCATTTCGAGCGGACACGGAGCAGTAGTCTCTGAGCATCCGTGTGGGGTTGCTGCCCTGCCCCCTGCCTTTCCGGCCAGAAATAGAATCATCGCTGCACTCTCAGATGCTGTTGTTGTTATTGAGAGTAAGTCAAGGGGCGGAGCACTCATCACGGCAGAGTTTGCCCTGCAGCAGGGCAAACCGCTCTATGCCGCGCCGGGGCCTATCACGTCGGCCAGAAGCGAGGGTTGCAATGCACTGTGCGCTTCAGGTAAGGCAGAAATGCTGCTCTCGAGCTCGTCGGTTAAGGTTGTGCCGCAGGTCGATCTGTTGCCTCTATCGCAACTGCCCACGGAGCTACAGTCTATCGATGATGGGGCGCCTCATTACCTTGATGAGTTTTGCGCGATGTTTGCATGTGATGTAGCCAGTGCGCGTAGTAAGCTGCTGGAATTTGAACTTTTAGGGTTCGTGACGCAGTTAGCTGGCGAGCGGTTTGTTGTTCGACGATAACCAAGGATTGCATGTCTGTTCATTCTCGCAAAGAAGATCATGTGCGCATAGCGCTGCAGGAAGACGTACGGTTTCGTCGCAAAGGGACGTCCTTTGATGACTGGGAGTTCGTCTACAATGCACTTCCCGAGATCGATCTTGCAGAGATCTCTACGCAGACGCAGTTTCTGGGCAAAACGCTCAAGTTGCCGCTCATGATCACGGGTATGACAGGGGGATACCCCGATGCTGCACGGATTAACCGTGATCTAGCAGAGGCATGCAACGAGCTCGGCATCGCCATGGGCGTTGGCTCGATGCGTGCATGTCTGGAATCGGACGAACATCGGGAGTCGTTTACTGTTGTAAAGCAATTCTCCGGTAGCGTTCCCATCCTTGCCAACATCGGCGCTGTGCAGGCCGTGCGCTGGAAACGTGCTGGCACACTCGCACATATGGTCGATGCTGCAGTGGAATTGATCGGCGCCTCGGCATTGGCTGTGCACCTTAATCCGCTGCAGGAGCTCACGCAGCCCGAGGGAGAGCCGGAGTATCGCGGTGTAACCGATGCAATCGCATGGCTTGTGGAACACTCGCCGGTTCCGTTAGTTATCAAAGAAGTTGGTGCAGGTATATCGGGGTCAGTAGCAAAGCGTCTGGCAGAGGTCGGTGTGAGCATTATTGATGTTGCAGGGGCTGGCGGCACATCATGGTCGGCCGTCGAGATCAAGCGTCACCCACACCCCAATACCGTTGAACACCTCTGGGACGTGGGCATACCCACGGCAGAAGCCCTTGTGCAGTGCAGGGGCATCGTGCCAACGCTGATTGCCTCTGGTGGCATCATGTGTGGCGTGGATATCGCCAAGGCCGTGGCATTAGGTGCAACCGTGGCCGGAGCAGCGCGTCCGATACTATTTGCACAACATGAGGGTGGAACCGCGGCAATTTTGCAACTTGTACGCAGCTGGGAACTCCAGATCCGACAAATGATGTTTCTTTCAGGGTCCGGCTCACTCGAGCAATTACGAACCACTGAAAACATTGTATGTCATCATTGACCACCGCTGCACCGATGGCCAACACCTCGCAAGAAGAATTAGCCCCCTACCTCGAAGAAGTTGAGGGGGCCCTCCTGAGTGCTCTCGATGAATTCGACGAGCCCGGCTGTCTGTACGATCCGGTACACTACCTCTTCGAAGGCGGCGGCAAACGTATACGTCCAGTGCTTACTCTACTCGCTTGTGAATGCGTCGGCGGCGATCGTGCCGTTGCACTCCCTGCTGCTGTTGCAGTTGAGTTGCTGCACAACTTTACGCTGGTGCATGATGATATCATGGATAGCTCTGCGAAGCGTCGTGGACGTGAGACGGTGCATGTAAAGTGGGACACCAACACAGCGATTCTTTCTGGTGACGTGATGATGGGCATGGCCATGCGCCTGCTTCTGCGCAGCGCACATCACGCGCCGCGTCCGCTCGATGTGGTTGATTCGTTCTCAACGGGACTTATCGACGTCTGCGACGGCCAAGCCCTTGATATGGACTTCATGCAGCGGGCCGATGTAACAACCGACGAGTACTTTGCGATGATCGAACGCAAGACAGCGCGGCTATTGGAGATGTCGGTAGCGATAGGTGCCAATGTAGGGGGCGCAACAAACGGACGCGTCGAAGCGCTTCGGATGTTTGCCCGAGAGATTGGCATTGCGTTTCAGGTGCAGGACGACATCCTCGATCTGTTCGGATCGGAGTCGTTTGGCAAACAACCCGGCGGCGACATTGTCGAAGGCAAGCGCACATGGCTTGTGCTGGAATGCGCCCGTCGCGTGCGCGAGAACACTTCGGCTACTGAAGAACACCGCGAGCTGATCTACTCCTTCTTTGCCCAAAACGGCCTACCGCGCGAATCCGTACCGGCGGTGATCGATATGATGCATCACTACAACGTGATCTCCGATGCCAAAGCCATTGTGGAAAACCGCACGTCTGAGGCATTTGCCCATCTTGGCTCTCTGCCAGAAACCGATGCGCGCCACCGCATGAGCATGCTCGGGAAACTTCTGATGAACCGGAAGAGTTAACTTCGCGTATGCGAGTTACCGTTATTGGAGCGGCTAAGAGCGGCATTGCTGCCGCTGAGCTTGCTCAGCGGCAAGGACACAGTGTTTTTGTAAGCGATGCAAAGCCTGAAGAGGCCAGCGCATCGGCCATTGCGCATTTGCGCGAGCGCGGCATCGACCATGAGTTTAGCGGTCATACCGACACAGCCCTTAGATCTGACCTCATTATTCTCTCGCCAGGGGTGCCCCCTAGCAATCCTCTTCGCCAAGAAGCCGAGCGGCTAGGCATCGAGGTAATTGGTGAATTGGAATATGCTAGCAGATTTCTGAACAATCCAATCGTTGCTATTACGGGTACAAACGGCAAGACCACTACGACAGCTCTAACAGCGCATGTTCTGCAGGGATGCGGGAAGAAGGCTGTAACGGCAGGTAATATCGGGACGCCTCTAAGCAGCCTGGTCGGTAGCGTATCGGACGACACGATCATTGTAACAGAGTGTAGTAGTTATCAGCTCGATACGACTACGACATTTCGTCCGTACGTGAGCATGATCCTGAACATCACACCGGATCATCTCTCCTATCATGGAACGTTTTCCCAATACGTTAATTCAAAGTGGAAAATTGTCCGCCACCAAAACGAAGATGACATTGTAATTTTGAATGCCGATGATGCAAATGCAGCAAACGCAGCATCGGTGGCTCGAGGTATGGTACGCTTTTTCAGTGTTGAACACGACGTTGAAGGGGCATTCATCCGGGGGGGTGAAATCATACTCCGAGACAAGCAGCATTCAGAGGAGACACTCATGTCATTGCGTCGTCTTGGATTGCCTGGAGTGCACAACGCAGCAAACTCCATGGCAGCAACACTCGCGGCGCGGGCTTTCGAAGTCCGCAACGAAGACATCCGCGATTCCCTCATGTCGTTTAACGGCGTAGAACACCGTCTCGAGAATACTCGTATCGTAAAAGGTGTCCGATTTGTTAACGACTCCAAAGCAACAAACGTTAACGCAACGTGGTACGCCCTATCCAGCTACGATCGTCCGATTGTGTGGATTGCAGGCGGACGTGGCGACAACAACGACTATGCGTCCCTGAACGATTTGGTATCGGCCAACGTTAAGGCGATTGTCTGCATTGGTGAAGAGGCCGACGCCATCTTCAATCACTGGTGCACGACGAAACGTTGTGTAAAGGCAGCATCGCTGGAAGACGCAGTGCGAGCTGCGATGGACATCTCGCAGAACGAAGACGTTGTGTTGTTTTCCCCAGCGTGCAAGTCGTTTGACATGTTTGCCAACTTCGAAGAGCGCGGCCGTGCGTTTAAACAGGCTGTGCAGCAGCTGTAAATCGTATGCCCGCACCCGTCATCGAGATTTCGCATCTAGCCAAGCATTATGGCTCGTTTCACGCTGTGCGTGATTTGAACCTAACGGTAGAGCAGGGCGATGTCTATGGCTTTCTGGGTCCGAATGGGGCTGGCAAAAGCACAACGATCCGCATGATGATGTCGCTCATACGTCCAACGTCTGGCGACATTCGCATCTTTGGTCAATCTCTCAACGAGCACCGCTCAGAGATTCTGCGCCGTGTTGGCGCCATCGTTGAGCGTCCCGACTTTTACAATTACCTATCTGCCCGACGCAATCTTGAGTTACTCGGAAGGTTAAGCGGCGCCGATGTTTCAAAAACAAACATTAACCGCGTTTTAGGAATTGTTGGATTGGGTGAACGTGCAGAGAGCAAGGTAAAGACCTTTTCACATGGCATGAAGCAGCGTCTTGGGCTTGCCCAGGCGTTGATCCATAATCCGGACCTGATCGTACTCGACGAGCCATCTACCGGACTCGACCCCCAGGGCATGGTTGACATGCGCGATCTGATCTTGGAGCTTGCACACGACCATAAGAAGACCGTGTTTCTCTCATCACACATTCTGCCAGAGGTAGAACTAACGGCAAACCGAATGGTGATCATCAATCGCGGCAAGACGATCATTGAAGGATCTGTACAAGAGCTTCTCAATGCAGGACGTCTGAAGGTAACGATCGAGACAACTGATGTACCACGAGCGCTCGAGGTGCTGCGCGCAACACCAGATGGAGAGTGGATACAATCGTCGACCGATCAAGAGATCATCATCATGCTCAACCGACAGGATATTCCACCGGCTGTAGCGGCGCTTGCAACCGCTGGTGTTCCTCTTCGTGCGGTCACACCGGTGCGATCTCTGGAAGAGTACTTCATCTCGCTTACACGGGAGACTGCATGATTCTGACCGCTTATCGTGTAGAGATGTCGAAGGTGTTCTCAAAGTGGAGAACCTTCATCGGCTTTATGGCACTTGCCTTTCTGATTCCCGTGGTCGTGGTTGCTATGAGCGTTGAAGGCGGCAAATTCCTAAACTTTGCCACTCAGGGTTTGTCGCAGAACTTCGACATCAACGGCAACCTGATGAACGGCTACGCAGTTGCCTTCATCATCCTGAGTTCGCTCTACGTGCATGTACCGTTTCTGATTACGCTCGTTGCCGGCGAAGTACTCGCTGGTGAAGCTGCTGCGGGAACGTACCGCGTGTTACTTACTCGCCCCCTATCGCGCTCGACGATGGTGAATGCGAAGTACATGGCGGCGCTTACATATACCATCCTGCTTGTAGCCTGTATGGCCGCCCTATCTCTGGGCCTTGGCACGTCGATCATGGGCACGGGAGATCTGCTGGTGATTCGGCAGAAGATCACCGTGATACCAGTGCATGATCTCTTGTGGCGCTTTGGATTTGCATACTCATGGGCAGCACTCGGTATGATTACCGTTGCCAGCATTGCATTTCTCTGCTCTGCGCTTGTTGAGAATGCCATTGGGCCGATCATGACAACGATGGCACTGATCATCGTGATGACGATCATCTCGGCTATCGACGTTCCATTGTTCGACTATGTGCGTCCGCTCTTCTTTACCACGCACATGAATGCGTGGAAGCTGTTCTTCGACGACCCAATCAATTGGCAACGTGTAGCAACATCGTTCTCTGTTCTTCTCCTCCACATCGTTGGTTGTTTTGTTGCAACGCACATCGTTATCCGCCGAAAGGATATCCTGACATGATTCGCGCTATTGCTCTTGCCTTTCTTGCTGCCGCCGTCTCTGCGCATGCTGCGATGGATGCTAACGCACTGCTCGAAGCAATGAAGAAGCGTATGCAGTCAGTTAAGAAGTATACGGCAGACCTCAAGCTCAAGGTAGACATCCCCTTTATGAAGGTGCCGGATGCCGATGCGAAGCTTACGTTCAAAGCGCCGAACACCACGAAGATCGAATCAAAGTCCTTTGCCATGCTTCCCAAGCAGGGTCCAGAACTCAACGCTCTGAACATTCTCCAAGGGGGCTATGCAGCCGTGGACATGGGCACCGAGACAGTATCTGGTAAGCCCCTTCGCAAGGTTAAAGTGCTCCCTGCCGATGAAACTTCGAACATCGTTGTTGCCACGTTGTGGATTGACGAAGCATCTCTTCTTGCGCGCAAGGTAACATCAACCACCAAGGCTGGCGGCTCTGTTACAGCTGAACTCGTCTACGACAACCCAAAGGCTGCGGTATATTGTCTGCCAAGCTATATCAAGCTCATGATGGAAGTTCCGGCCTTTGAGATTCCACGCTCCATCACGGGTGATTTTGACGAACAGTCAACGCCAAAGAAGCAGACATCGAAGGACGGCAAGACCAAGGCAACCGTCCAGATCTGGTATACGAAGTATACGTTCTGATGTTCAGCACACGCATCGCATCTGTACTCGACCGCTACACAGAGTGGATGCTACGCATTGCCTTTGCCATCGTGATAGGCTGGTTTGGCGCGCTCAAGATCGCGCATATGAGTCCAGCGGAAGAACTCGTTGATGCAACACTCGCATGGACACACATTCCTAACGTGAGTTACTACCTCGGCACCTGGGAGATACTAATAGGCTTGTGCTTTCTTCTGCCCCGTCTTACGAGGTTTACCATGCTCATGTTTATCGTGCACATGGCAGGAACACTATCTCCTCTATTCATGCTTCCGGAGCAGTCATACATCAGCATCCCCTTTGGCCTCTCCTTTGCGGGACAGTACATCATCAAGAACCTGGTGTTCCTTGCCGCAGGCGCAGCGTTGTATGTGAGGTATGAGCAGCGAACAGCGAGTAGCGAGTAGCGAGTAGCGAACGTCATTCCCGCGAAAGCGGGAATCCATGGGCGACACACATTCATGCAGGTGGATTCCCGCTTTCGCGGGAATGACGATGTACCTCGTCCCTCGTACCTTGCACCCCGTAATACGGACGGGTCGCCCATACGGGATGTAATGTCACGTTTTGATCGGCTGATGGCACGTAGGTGTGATGGACACACCTTACATCATCGTCATTGCCGGACCAAACGGAGCTGGTAAATCAACGTTTGCGAAGTGGTTCCTTGCAGACCTTCCGGACTGTGCTGGAATTGTGGACCCAGATGCAATTGCGAGAGATCTGAACATAACAGATGAAGCGCAACGCAATCTAGCGGCTGGACGTATTGCCCTCGACACGATTGATGCAAACATTCGCAACGGGATATCATTTGCTATCGAGACCACGCTATCGGGCAAAACTCTAGCTTTACGATTAGAGTCCGCCCAACGTGCCGGCTTTTCAGTCAAGATCGCTGTACTCTGGGTTCCGTCGGTAAGGCTAACTTCAGAACGGGTAAGGGTGAGAGTTTCTGAAGGAGGACATGGCATCCCAGAAGAAATTCAATTC
>JBIJAX010000035.1:0-22984 GCA_044345485.1 Kapaibacterium sp. (SeqCode) | reverse complement strand
AAGTTCCTCTCGCATATGTCCTGTCTCATTGGACACCTCTAGAAAGCTCAGGGATTTGGATCGGACTAGCTGCAGGATACGCGATGTTCTCAGGGATAAGCTACTCAGTCGTACGAAGTGGCCGATGGCTCCGGTCCAAGGCATAGCAACACTCTGATTAAACGATTATCTAGCTTGCGCGTCTGAAGCACTTAAAGTTGCATGGAACTTGTTCACGATATCAACGCAATGACGCTACAGACCGACGCAGAGATTCTTGCAGAATACCGGCAGGGTAGTCGCGAGGCAGCTCTTACGGCCTTTGTGCGCAGACATCAGCGGTTTGTAATGTCCGTTGCGCTCCGTCATTCAGTATCTCGAGAAGATGCTGAAGATGCTGCCCAGGAGGTCTTTGTGAAGGCATCGCAAAAGCTCGGAGAGTTTCATGGTAACAGCACCCTTCAGACGTGGCTTTATCGCATCACGGTAAACGTCTGCACTTCTATCCACCGCAAGCGACGTTTCGTCGCATTCTTTGGTTTTGGCGAAGCAGAAGGTGAGATGGATGTTGCGAGCCCAGAGCGAATGCCGTCGCATCAAACAGAGCACAATGAATTCGATGCCTACATCAAGCAGGTGTTGTCTGGGCTGCCCCCTAAACAGCGCGAAGCATTCTGTATGCGTCACTATGATGAACTGAGCTACGAAGAGATCTCAGCACTTACGGGCACCACGCAAGGGGCTCTTAAGGCAAACTATCACTGGGCGGTAAAGAAGATCGCCGAAGCACTGCGACAAAGTGAATACTACGCACACTGGATGGAGAATGGTCAATGAACACTGCACATCACGATGAGCTGCGAGAGATCCTCGGCACCGACGATGCAGCCGTGACCGCTATGCTGGTGCAGCACAAGGAGCGCCGCAATCGCGAGGTAGACCATCAGGCACGGAATCTGAGTGTTGGTGTTGCTCAGCGTCTACAGAAGAAGAACCGTGTCGGTAGCACAGCTTTTGCTGGTGCTCTAGCCGCATCAGCTGCTGCAATTGTTGTACTGATTTCGCTTAACCCAACCCACCCGCAGAGTGGTGAGACGTCACGCGTGCCAAGTTCATCCGCACTACCAGTTGCTGCATCAACAGCACCAGTAGTTTCTGCTTCAGCCTCGGCTGTTGCCCAATCCCAGCAACCAATACGTATTCACAGGGCCGCGCAGATAGCAACCGTATCCGATGAGGTCATCCTCGAGCAAGAAGCCGAAAATCAATTGGTAAACTTGCTTGCAGATGCAGTCACAGACGAAGCAGCGTGGACGATTACCAATGAAGATGTTGACATGATCTTGCAGGAGAACAGCAATGACAATGGTCTCTAAGTCACTACTTGCCCTGATGTGTTTGACGCTGTCGTGGACGGCCGTTGCCGCCCAGGACGACGACGAACCACCGATGCCACGTGAGCGTATGCAGCAGCGTATCGAGGACGTGCGCAAAATGAAACTCATCGACATCCTCGATCTACAGGATACACAGGTGGAGAAGTTCTTCCAGTTGTACAATACGCTGCACGGCACTGTTCTGCAGCGCAAGCGCGATATGGACGAAAAGGCAGAGACACTAAAGCGTATGTCCCGCGATGCCTCCTCCAGCCTCCAACCCCAGATCGATGCCCTTCAGTCTGCAACGCACGCATTCCACGAAGCAATCGAACAACGCAACGCGAAGATCAAGGACGTCCTCTCCCCACAGCAGCACGCCAGATACTTAGTCTTCGAAGCAAAGTTCCCAGAAGAACTCGCGAAGATGCTGGCGAAGAGAGCAAAGAAGAGAGAGTAGCGAACAGCGAGTAGCGAGTAGCGAACAGCGAGTAGCGAACAGCGAGTGCCGAGTGCCGAACAGTGCCGAACAGTGAACATAGCTCGCTACTCGGCACTCGCTACTCGGCACTCGCTACTCGGCACTCGCTACTCGGCACTCGCTACTCGGCACTCATATCAGCATTCCCGCCACACATGCGGTGAGCAGATTTGCGAGGGCGCCGATGCACATGGCTTTGAAGCCGAAGCGGGCTACTTCGGCGCGGCGCTCTGGGGCCATCATTCCGTAGCCGCCAATTTGGATGCCGATGGACATGATGTTGGCAAAACCGCAGAGGGCTATGGTGGCAAGGCGCACGGTTCGGTCTGAAAGAGCCCCTTGACCAACAAGGGTTGCGAGCTTGTCGTAGGCGATGAATTCTGTGAGCGAGATCTTGGTGCCCAGAAGAGAGGCAAATGTGTGAGCCTCGTGAGAGGGGATGCCTACGAGCCATGAGAATGGCAAAAAGACAAAGCCGAGGATCTGCTCGATGGATGTGCCAAGGCCCATCATCAGCAGTGCGTCCATAAATGCTACGATTGCCTTAAATGCGATGAGGACCACGATTACGTTTACTGCCAGCTTTACGCCGTCGAGTGCGCCGCGTGCGATGGCATCGAGCACGTTGCCGGCGGGCAATACTGGATCAAGGTTGGTGACCTCTTCGCGTGTGAGTGCGTCTTCTGGTCTGTCTGGCTCTGCGATCTTGGCAAGGGCCAGAGCCGCGGGTGCAGCAAGGATGCTGGCGATCATAAGGTCGGTGGCCTGAATGCCCCTTGCCACGTAGACACCCATGGTAGATCCGGCAATGGTTGCAAAGCCGCCCACCATCATGGCAAAGAGTTCCGAGGGGGCTATGCGCGGTATGTAGTGCCGCACGAGGAGGGGAGATTCTGTCTGACCCAGAAAGATCTCGCCAACGGCATTGATGGATTCAATCGGAGATGTCTTCATGGTGCGCTCAAGCACACGCGCTGCGATCTTCACGAACCGCTGCATGATGCCGTAATGATACAGCACGGCCATGCATGCAGAGAAGAAGACGATAACAGATGTTATCGTGAGTGCAAACTGAAAGCCCACTGCCGCAACGCCTTTTGCGCGAGGTAGATCGCCAAAGAGGAATGCAGCACCCTCGTTCGCAAATCCTAGAAACCATGTGATGCCATCGCCCATGCTCTGAAAAAAGGCAATGCCCGGTGGAAACACCATTACAACAACAGCCAGTAGAAGCTGCAGGACAATGCCCCAGAGAACGGTTCTCCACGGGATGGCGCTTCGAGAAGATGACCAGATCCAAGCGATGGCGAGGATCACGAGTATACCAAGGGCCGACTGAAGCTGGGGCATGGACGTTCCGCTATCGTTCTGCATCTACAAGTACATTGGCTTCGCCAAATGTACTGCAAAGAAACTTCGTGGTCTCTTGCGAATACTTGATCTTGCTCATGGTTGTGTACAGGCGCTTGCCTTCGGGATGCATAACCACAAAGGAGAGTTGATCTTGCGCGTCCGATGTATTGCAACGCTGCTTGAGAGCTTTAAGCTGGTCATCTGTATGCTCGTCGGGACGGATGCAGACAACGTAGCCGCGGACAAGTTTCTTTTCTGCCTGTTCTAGAGTAAGTACGTCGTCAGCCGTCATCTTCATCGACTCACCACTTACCTCGCACTTGCCGATAACAACAATGATTGTATCGGGCTTAAGGGCTTCTGCAAACTGCTTGTACTTGTCACTCCAGAAGATCACTTCTACCGAGCCCTGAAACTGCTCAACTTTTACAAAGGCTATGGTGTTTTCACGTCTGTCAAGACGCGTGCGCACATCACTGATGAGACCGCAAATGCGACCCCCTTTGCCGTTCATATCTTCGTCGATGCGAGCGAGGTTGATGGTGCTGTAGGATTGAACAGCAAGGGCGTATTCCTGTAGGGGGTGACCCGACACATAGAAGCTGAGGACCTCTTTCTCCTTGCGCAATCGGTCGCGCTCGGGCCACGGATCTATAGCCGGAAGCGACGGTTCCTTCGGACGCTCGATCTCGGCTTCGCCAAATAGTCCGCCACCCATAGCAGATAGCGCATCGTCCTGCACCTGCGATGCATAGTGAATGGCCGTATCGATCACAGAGAACAACTGTGCCCTGTGACCATTGCGCAGACTGTCGAAAGCACCCGAACAGACAAGGGCTTCGAGCACGCGCTTATTGACAACTTTCTTATCAACTCGCGCTGCAAAGTCAAAGATTGATGTAAAGGGGCTGTCCTTACGCGCTTCTACAATTGACTCAACGGCGGTAATGCCAACGCCTTTGATACCTGCCAGTCCGAAGTAGATGGACGAGCCTTCGGCCACAAACGTTGCCATCGAGCGGTTGATATCCGGTGGGAGTACCGTGATGTTTACACGCTTTGCCTCGTCGATCAGCGCAACGATCTTGGCCTGATCGTTGAGTTCAGCCGTCATGTTGGCTGCAAGAAACTCAGCAGGATAATGCGTCTTGAGCCATGCCGTCTGAAAGGCCAAATACGAATACGCAGCTGAGTGGGACTTGTTAAAGCCGTACGAGGCAAACTTCTGGATAAGGTCAAAGATCTCGCTTGCGAGTGCTTCTTCGATGTTGGCGTTGCCCTTAGCCCCTTCAATAAACTTGACGCGCTGCTCGGCCATGGACTTTTCGTCCTTCTTACCCATGGCGCGTCGCATCACGTCGGACTGCGCAAGGGTAAAGCCGGCCAGCGTCTGCACGAGCTGCATAACCTGTTCCTGATAGACGATAACGCCGTACGTCTTGTTCAGGATGGACTCCATGAGCGGATGCAGATACTCAACAGGTTTACGACCATGCTTACGGTCGATGAAGTCCGGAATGTTATCCATCGGACCCGGACGGTAGAGGGCGTTCATCGCGATGAGGTCTTCAAGCACCGTTGGCTTGAGCTCTCGCAGGGCCTTCTGCATTGGGTCGGATTCGAACTGGAACACGGCTTGCGTATAGCCCCGTGAGAACAGCTCGTATGTCTTTGGATCGTCGAAGTCTATGGCATCGATGTCTACATCAATACCGTGATTGCGCTTGATCTGCTCGAGAGTCTGGTCTATGATACTCAGCGTACGCAGACCCAGGAAGTCCATCTTGAGAAGTCCAGCCTCTTCAAGGTCCTTCATGTTGTACTGCGTAGCTGCTTCGGTATTCGGCGTCTTATACACCGGCACGAAATCGCTGATCGGTCCGGGTGCGATAACAACACCGGCAGCGTGCAGCGACGAATTCCGCGCGAAGCCTTCTAGCACCTGTGCGTAGCTGATCAGATCCTTGATACGCTGATCGTCTGTTGTCTTGATCCAACGCAGCTCGGGCAATTCCATCGCCTCAGCAATGGTATGCACCTTACCCATGATCACGGGGATCTTATCGGTGATCTGGGTGATCGTCGACAGTTCGATACCTAACACGCGTCCTACATCTTTTAGAACTGCCCTTGAAGAGAGCGTACCAAAGGTGATGATCTGAGCAACGGAATCGGCACCGTACTTTTCTTTAACGTATTCGATTACCCGACTTCGTTTATCATCTGAGAAGTCAACGTCGATATCCGGCATCGATACGCGGTCTGGATTCAGGAAGCGCTCGAAGAGGAGATCAAACTTCAGTGGATCGATGTCCGTGATGCGCAGCGCATAGGCTATGAGCGAGCCGGCAGCCGAGCCCCGTCCGGGACCAACGCGCACGCCCATCTGCCGTGCCGCACGGATAAAGTCTGCTACGATCAGGAAGTAACCCGCATATCCCATGCGCTTGATCACCTGCAGCTCAAAGCTAGCGCGGTCGAGCACCTCACTCGTCATCACAGGGTAGCGCTCTTCGAGCCCCTTCATCGTGAGCTCTTCAAGGTAGTCTTCGAGCGCTGTAGCGTCTGACTCCGGAGGGATAGGGAACTGCGGTAGCTGCAGATCTGTCGGGATCTTCAGGTCTACCTTCTCGGCAATCTCAACTGTGCTCTCGATGCCTTCTGGAAACGCCTTGAAGAGATCCTTCATCTGCTTCTGTGTCTTCATGTACATCTCGGGTACACGATAGCGCAGGTCTTTCTTCACGTCGAATTGTGACCTATCGAACGATGCGTCTTTTTGAATGTGCAGAAGAACGTTGTGCGCAACGGCATCGTCTTTCTTGACGTAATGCGTGTCGTTGGACACCACGATTTTTATGCCGAGTTCCTTTGCAAGACGAGGTGCAAACTCAAGCACGTGCTTGTCTTCGGGCAGACCGTGGTCTTGCAGCTCTATGTAGAAATCATCGCCGAAGATCTCCTTCAGCGTTATCGCATTACGTCGTGCCGTTTCTTCGTCACCAGCAAGCATTGGCGCATTGATGGGGCCGGCCAGACATGCCGACGTCGCAATCAGCCCCTCATGGTGTTCCCGCAACAGGTCCATGTCGATACGGGGCTTGTAGTAAAACCCATGCGTATGTCCAACAGAGGTAAGCTTCACCAGGTTCTTGTATCCCGTCTCGTTCTTGGCCAGCAGCACCAGATGGTAGTAGTTCCGCTTCTTGCCTGCATCAACAACCTTCTCGCGGTCTGTGTGCTTCTTTACCGCGATGTAGACCTCGCAACCAATGATGGGCTTAATGCCCGACTTCTTGGCTTTTTTGTAAAACTCAAAGCAGCCAAACATCACACCGTGATCCGTGATCGCCAGCGCAGATTGTCCGTCGGCCTTGGCCGCATCGATCAATGTCTGCGGACTCGCCGCGGCATCGAGCAGTGAAAAGTGTGTGTGGTTGTGAAGGTGGACGAAGGACATGGGGAGCGATGACGAATTACGGATTACGGATTACGGATGACTGGTTACTGGTTACTGGTTACTGGTTACTGGTTACTGATTAACGATTACGAGCCGAGGCGTTTAATCTGTTCGGAAAGGGTTTGTTCGATAGCCCCCTTAGCAGCAGAGCCAAAGAACGAGAGTTCGATGTCGATGTCGACGAAGTTGTCGCGAAGCGTAATCGTGCCGTGTCCGAGTTTACCGGAGGCATGGAGAACGTTGCCCTTCCATTCGTGGGTAGAGACCAGCATGGACAGTTCTGGACGGGTGAGCACCTTGCTGTCGATCAGTAGGCGCATCTCCATGGCTGTCTTTGAGGTCTCGATGGTTTGTTTGATGCTTGCCATAGTGGTGAGTAAGGGGGCTTGTGGTAATGGATTATTGAACGATCAGTGCCGACGTGGCAATGCGGGTTCCATTGTTGGATGTTGCCGCAACGGTGTAGTGTCCGCCAGGTAGGCTTGATATGTCGAGCTGCACAGGCCCTGCTAGGCTGGTGCCAATGGGCGCTACCAGTACTGTAGATCCCTGCACATCCACCACGGTCAGATACTGTACGTTCGTAACTCCTTCACCGAACATCACCGATACCATGCCCTGTGTTGCAGGTTGCGGCATAATGGTGATTGTGCGCTCTTTGCGTGAATCTTCCTGCACACCAACGGTTTCGAACACGATTGGGCGGTTTACTGATACGTTCTCTGCATGGGTGCTATCGCGGTTATCGCAGGGAAGCAATTCGTTGCGGTAGTACTGCGTAAGAACGTGGTACTCACCGCTGTTGCATTCACCGGTTTCGTTGTAGACCACCAGGTCTCCAAAGATGCGCACGGTGCCGCCGAGCTTGTAGTTGTATACCTGTGAGCATCCGCCCAGCAGGGCTTTGCCCTTGATGGTGTTGTTCTGCGCAAAGCACTGATCCTTGATCACTGCTGAGTCCGTAAGGGTGCCACCAAGCACAAAGGCATTGTCGGTTACGCGCGCGTTGCCCGAGATCGTTGCATCGTGCACAAATGTATGGCCGTCGATGCGGGCGTTGCCCGAGATCTTGCTTATACCAGAGACAATGGCACGAGGACCAACATAAACGGACGCATCTACTGTGGCACGGTCATCTACCCAGCCCCCTCCATTTGCATGACGGTGTCCAGGTGCTCTGCGCATCTGCGGACGCACCAGCTCTGGATCTTGATACCCCTCGGGTACTGCGTTCGTAAGACGTACTTCGTACGGATAGTGATATCGTTTCGGGTTGCCGTTCCATGTGTTGTTCAGCGCGGGGTTTGCATGCATGCTGTCAACCGGCGCACCGAGTACAACCAGATACAGTTTTGCATCATCAGGTGTAAGCGTGATCTCGATAGTGCTGCGTGGATCAGCGTGCACCGTGCCGCGTCTATTCTCTGTGCCGTCAGCACGTTCTGTGACAAATCCGTAGCGCCAACCAGCGTGGTCGTTAACCTCGGTGTGACCAATAAACTGCACGCGCACGGGCTTTGAGCGGTCATCCGGATAGAGTGGCACAACATTGTACCCATAATCTTGAGGCGCATTGTAGGGGTCCGAGTAATACCTGCGCTGCGTTGTATCGATTGCACGGAGCACATCGTAGGTGCGCTGAGCAAAGATGCGACCCCAATCAGCGTTGAGCCTGTCTCGACGGGAGTTGCGCAAATACGAGCCCCATTGCTTCATCGGATAGTTCCACGTAGCAGCATTGCGTGCATAGTCGAACATGTAGTCATTAAACTCAGACTGCGTCATCCCGGCCAGACGCTTGAGCGTCTGCAGCGGATATTCAAGGGGCTTCCATTCCGTCCACAAGCGGCTAACCATATCTAGCCCCTTTGTAGAATGAATGTGAAACAAGAAGTGATAGCCCTCGTAGTTGAACTTCCAATCTGGCTCGAGCATCAGATAGTGATGCGCATCGATGTCGGACGAAACTGCTTGAGGATAGATCGCATTGCGCACAAAGTTGGCATGGGTCTCGTAGAAGAGACCGTCGTTATCGTAAATAGCTTTACTACCACGTGACGGATTCTGGTTGTCGATATGAAACATCGCCTGCAAGGAGTGTGTAAACTCATGAGCAATCACGCCACCATCGCGCGTGGCACCTGGGTGCACCCAAAACGCTCCGATTGAATCATCTACCGCCCAGCCATTGGCCCAGCCCTCTGGACCGCCCTTACCGTAGGTGTTGTACATCACGATCACGTACTTGTAGAGGTTAGCCTTTGATGTAGGATCCGTATTGATCATGCCCATCTCCATGCAACGGTCGTAGACATACTCCATGGTGTCCAGCACCTGCTTGGGGTCGAACCGCAGATCTGGATTAGGAAACTTCGATGGGTCGGTGCCTACGGAGTCGCCCCAGATCATGAGGAAGTTCTTGCTCTGAGCCGTCTTAGTCCATGTGAACTGACGTCCCTCTACCGTCGTCGTATCACGGATATACGCCGGCACATAGGCCCGCTTTTGCGCAAGGAGAGAGCTGCTTGCGGCGATGCAGATACATACAAGAAGGAAAAGATGGTTCATACAGTACCCTTTCGTCCATTGCGGAGCATAACCATGCCAATACCGATAATGCCTGCAAAGAACAGCACACCCAAGATGGCGGCCTTGGTATCGAACATGAAGATGTTGAGCGACGTAAAAGCGCATGACCCAATAAAGATCGCTGCAGCAATGTGGTTTCGAAGTTTAATGCGCTCTGAGCCAAGACGATAGATCGCAGCAGCGCCTACGGCAAGCCCGATGGCATCAATGAAGATGGTGTAGTTTAGGATGGTCTCAAACGACTCGCCCAGGTAGACACTCAACACCGAGAGCGCCGTAAAGGCAATCAGCGAACCCTGCTGCACACCGTTGGCAGAAGTAGTTTTTGCAAGCCCCTTGGGAAGAACACCGTCTTCGCTCATGGCGTTGATCACGCGCGGGTTGGAGAGCATGGCTACGTTAACATATCCAAAGACGGAGATCACGAGGACGGTGGAGAGGATGACGGCGCCTTGTGGACCAAACATCTTCTCAACTACCATGGCGGCTATCGACGAACTATGTGCCAGAGTATCAAATCCAAGCACGTGCACATAGGCCATATTAGCTAGCAGGTAGATCGCCGTGATCAACCCAACACCGATCATGATGGCGAGGGGCATTGTCCGCGTACTATCCTTGATCTCACCACCAAAGTTGATCGTGGACTGATAGCCTCCAAACGTGAACGAGACAGCGATAAGGGCAAGTCCGAACGATTCCCACGGACCTTGTGTATGCGCCAGTTGTGATGCAAGCGTTTGTGTTGTCGGCTCAACGTAGACAAGTGCAGCGATGATGCAGGCAAGCATCAGTACCTTGATACCGATGAGCACATTCTGCACTTGAGTACTTGCGCGCAGGCCAAGCATGTTGAGTCCGAAGAGCGCAACGATCATGGCTGTAGCCGTGACCGGCGTGTCGATTCCTGGCAGACCGCTTGCGATGTACTCAGCACCAATGATAGCCACACCAGCTGCTGATGCTGCATTGGATGCTAGAATGATCGTGTTGACGGCGAAGGCAATCACCGGGTGATAGGCATGAGCGAACACACGATAGTATGCACCCGTAACCGGCATGCGACGTCCGACCTCGGCAAATGTTAAAGCGCCGGCCAGAGCAAAGACACCCCCCGTGATCCAGGCAAGGTAGAACAGCGTCGGGTCGCCAGAGCGCAGCGCAACGGTTGCAGGAGTCCGAAAGATGCCCATGCCGATGACCAGACTGATTACCAGCATCACAACGTCGAACGTCCCAAGTTTATACCCTGACTTCGTCACCCCAAGCCCCCTGAATAATCGCATCCAATTTACACGCTACGAGTAGTTTTGTGTCATGAAACTTCTCACCCTAATATCAACACTAACCCTTTGCCTAAGCCCTTTGCTATCTCAGCAGTGGCAGGGCCGCACGATGCAGTGGATGCGCTCTGGATCGCGGGTGTTTAGCTCCCCCGAATTGCGCATCTACCTCGACTCGCTAGGGGCCGATCCAACGGGTGCAATGCCATCGGACGATGCCATGACGCAGGCCTTGGCAATTGCGCAGGGAGAAGGCGCAACAATCGTGCTTGGTGCGGGTACATACATGTTTCGGCGCACGGTGATGATTCCTTCGAACACCACTATTCAGGGTCAAGGGGCTAATGCCACAACGTTGATGTTTAACGACATCGGCGAAACGGATTGTATCCGGATCCAGGGCGGAATGACTCGTGCATTGTACCCTCTGGTACAACCGTTGAAACGAGGAGACTCGCTTCTGTATTTCGATGGTGGTGTAATGGAGCCGGGTGCATTGCTGCGCATCGTGATGAACGACTCCGACTACGTCTACAGTGATTGGGCACGGGGCTCAGTAGGGCAGGTTGTAGAGGTTCGCAGCAGTATCGGACAGGCCACGATGTTGGATACGCCGCTTCGTCTCGATGTTGCGATGGCACGTAACCCACGCTGCATACGACTTATACCAGCAGAGAAAATACGTGTGCGGTGCTTAGCCATTGAACGAACAGACTCAACAGCACAGCAAACTGCGAACATTCGCATCCAGTATGCGCGAGATGTTGTGATAGATGGTGTCCGCAGTCGCAACACCAACTTTGGTCATATCGTAATCGAAGCATCAGCCCGCGTCACCGTCACACGCTGCGACATCGCCGAGAGTTTCGGCTATGGAGGGGGCGGACGCGGCTACGGCGTGGTGTGTCAGTTCACCGCTAGCGACTGCCGCATCGAAGACAACATCTTCAGTGATCTGCGTCATTCAATGCTCCTACAGGCCGGCGCAAACGGCAACGTGTTTGCCTACAACTCATCGGTAAACGCTCGGTGGACAGAATTCCCGAACGACGCAGCGGGGGATGTTGTCTTCCACGGCAACTGGGTCTTTGGCAACCTTGTAGAAGGCAATGATGTATGCCATATCGTTGTGGACAATTCCCACGGCGCCAACGGCTGGTTCAACACCGTCTTGCGCAACCGCTCCCGCGAGTACGGACTCTTCATGGGCGCATCACCCTATGCAGACTCCACAACGATCATGGGAAATGAGATCACCAACGCAGGTCTTTTCAAGGGGCTCTTTATCACCGGTGGCGCTGGACTTGTAAACATCGGTAACATCGTCAAGGGCAAACTCACGCCCCCTCAACTATCCATCGTGCCACCTGCATCGTTTCTCTACTCGTCACGTCCGTCATCCTACCAAGGCACCATATGGCCGCCGCACGGTGCAGCAGACCCTTCCCAGCGCGACACAATCCCAGCACGCATGCGCATGCTTGTATCCAAGCAGACGTGTCCGTGCGAGGCCGACATCCCAACAACAGTTGCAGAGCGCGGCCCATCTACACCAAACTTTGATGGTGTGAATCAGGTGCTTGTATATGATGTGCAGGGACGGTTGGTCTTTGACGGATCCGTGCAGAAGTATCGATCATGGAATCACGATCATTTGGTCATATCACAACACACAGCGAACGGCACGATGTTGGTTTTGATGCGGTAGGGGCGACCCTATGTGGTCGCCCAATGCGCATGTGTTGGTATGTGGTCGCCCAATGCGCACGTAAGGTTCCTCGGCACTTCGTGCCTCGGAATGACGCTCGCGCGATTTGCATTTTGTGTGGGAGCGTCATTCCGAGCGAAGCGAGGAACCTTGCATGTGCAATATCATTTACGTAATAGGCTTTCGTTTAAATTGCTCGTATGGCAAAAGCTCAACTCAAAACAGCGCAGACAGATACCGCAGTGCAGGCGTTTCTCGATAAAATCAGTAAGCCCAACGTGCTTGCAGACTGCGAACAGTTGATCGCCCTCATGTCTAAGCTTACAAAGCACCCACCTGCGATGTGGGGAGCATCCATCATTGGATTTGGCAAGCAGGAACTCAAGTACGAAAGCGGGCGCACGCTCGACTGGTTCGTCATGGGTTTTTCGCCGCGCGCAACAAGTCTGGTGATTTACACCAACATCAATCTGGAAGACGCCACGGAAACGCTCGCCTCCTTAGGACCCCACAAGACGGGCAAGGGGTGTTTGTATATCAAGCGCATGTCCGACATCGACACAAAGGTGTTATCGAAGATATTGGCGCGGTAGGGGCGACCCTGCGTGGTCGCCCGATGGGTACACAAGGGTACAAGGGGGGGGGCAGGGGTACGTGGGTACAAGGGTATGTGGGTACGTAAGGTCCCTCGCACCTTCGGTGCTCGGGATGACGCGCCAATAGATTCCCGCTTTCGCGGGAATGACGATTACTGTTCGCTGCTCGCTACTGGGCGCTCGGGATGACGCGCCAATAGATTCCCGCTTTCGCGGGAATGACGATTACTGTTCGCTGCTCGCTGCTCGCTGCTTACCTCAGCGCTTCTCTCACTCTCGCGCTTATCACATCCAAGATCCACACCACGAGGGTGATCAGGATGACGTAGGTGCCTACTTCGTTGTAGTCGCCCTTGTTCTGGTATTGGATGAGCTTGGAGCCAATGCCGCCCCCTCCCACAAAGCCGATGATGGTGGCCATGCGGACGTTTATATCCCAGCGGTAGATGGTAAAGGAGAGGAAGGGGATTACGCACTGCGGAACAATAGCAAACCACAGCACCTGGAGCTTTGTGGCGCCTGTTGCTGAAATGGCTTCGATTGGGCCTTCATCGACGTCTTCGATCTGTTCGCTGTATTGCTTTGTGAGCGATGCAACCGTATGCACAACAAGAGCAAGCATACCAGCAAAGGGGCCAAGGCCTACCCACACAGAGAAGATGATGGCCCAGATGATGGGCTCCATAGAGCGCATGATGTTGAGAAGGGCGCGCAGAGCAAGGTAGACGGACTTCTTTGTTGGTGTGTCCGACATCACGTTGCGGGCGGCAGGGAAGCTGAGCAGGAAGCTTAGTGGCACGGCAACAACAGTTGCCATAAGGGCCGTGAAGATTGTCTCAACCATCAGGTTCAGGGCTTCGCCGGCTACGCCGAGTTCTGGACTAAACAGATCCCTGAAGATGCGTCCAGCACCTTGCAGTCCGTCTGCAGAGAAGAACTCAAGAGGCGAGATCTCCGTGATGATCCATCCAGAGATGATAGCAACACTAAAGGCAATCCAGCCCATGTGGGCGCGCACTGGGTTTGGTGTATGCTTTGGCGCGAGACCAAGAAATAACTCGCCAATGGAGGTGTTCTTGCGCTGCGAGATACCAATCCACGTTGCCCAGAGCACAGGCGTAACCCACATTGGTAGGTCAAGTTCAAACAGGTCTGGAATAATGATCTCAGTTATCAGAGACGCAATGATAATCCCAAGTATGGCGTCGAGAATGGAGGCAACGATCTTCATTATCGGATCTCCACTTCAACGGCGTCTTCGCCGTAGATGGTCTTGAACCATTCGTCGGTAATGTCATCGGGCTGACCATTAAACACGAGGTGCCCGCCCTTGAGGGCGATAACGCGTGTGGCGTACTGACGCACCAACGAGAGGAAGTGCAGGTTGCAGATCACCGTTGTGCCCATGTCCTTGTTAATCTTCTCTAGGTACGACATCACTGAGTGCGATGTTGCAGGATCGAGCGATGCCACTGGTTCATCGGCAAGCAACAGGCTTGGCTGCTGCATCAGCGCTCTGGCAATAGCAACACGCTGTTGCTGTCCGCCAGAGAGCGCATCGGCTCTGTTCTGTGCTTTGTCGGGAATACCCACAACGTCCAACGCGCGCATAGCACGCTCGCGCTGCTCATCTGTGAACTTGCCCATGATGGAACCAGCCGTTGGTGTTACGCCCAAGGTTCCGTAGAGCACGTTGCTCAGCACGGTGTGACGTGGGATAAGGTTAAAGTGCTGGAAGATCATGCCGATGCTCGAGCGGTGACGGCGCAGCGAAGCATCCGAGATGTGTGTTACGTCTGTTCCGTTGAGCAGGATCTGTCCTTCCGACGGTTCGATCAGCCGGTTCAGGCAGCGTAGCAGAGTGCTCTTGCCCGAGCCCGAAAGTCCGATGATCACAAGGAACTCGCCGGCCTCTACATCAAACGAGATGTTGTGCAGGGCCTTGTATCCGTTGGAATACGTGTGCGAGAGATTTCGTACCGAAAGAAGAGACATCTTCAAAAGTACGAAGGTTCTTAGGTGGTTTCCATCTGGTAGACGCCCAGTCCAAGTGCCGAGATGCCCACGATGCTCCAGAGAACGTATGGAGATGACATCGTCTCAATCGTCATCCACGATGCAACATCATCCCACGTAGGTAAGCCCCCTGCCACAAAGCCGAACAAGAAGCCGATGGTAAACACAAAGACAGTAACACCGATTACGGGTGTAACCGTAAAGAGCTTTGTAAGACGGGAAGGTGCTGGCGCTTCCTGTGCAATGCGGCCCATAATCTCGACCGTGAACAACGGGTCAATAGGTGTTTCCTCTGCAGAGCGCAGATGGTCTCGCAAGAGCGCGTCCGACATTAGAAACTGCTCTGCAGCTTCAGTGCCAATGTGCGACTGCACATCGGCATGGTCTTCGTAGATAGAAGGCGAGAATGGGGAATTAGGCTTCATAGAGCTTCTCCGCATCGGGCAGACGCTTCAGGAGCGCTTCGCGCAGCTGGGTACGTCCGCGGTTTAATCTGGTTTTGACCGTGCCAAGGGGCAGGCCAGTGATGTTGACGATCTCCTCGTAGGAGAAATCGTCGATGTAAAAGAGCTCCATGATGGTTGAATATGCCGAAGGCATATTCCGAAGCTCTTCATGAAGTACGTCGTCGATCTGCTGCCGTTCCATATCAACGAACACCCGTGGGTTTACCCACACAGGCGAAGTTTCTTCGTCTATCACATCATGCACAGGCGTGCGTTTGCGTTTATCGAGCGCATTCAGACAAGTGGTGTAGACGATCCGATAGAACCACGTGGAGAATGTTGAGTCCTGCTTAAACGACCCAAGCGACCGGTAGGCTTTGACAAACGCATCCTGCACAAGATCCCGAGCTTCCTCGGAATCCTGCATCATACGCCCTGCCAGTGAAAGTGCCTTGCGCTGGTATTGTGATACCAACACTGCAAACACGTGCGTCTCACCATCCAGAACTCGTCGGATGATCTCAGACTCGGTCAATGTGACTTGTTGAGACTGGATGCTACCATGTGATAGATGATCAGAGATAGGCCAGCAAAGAAGATTGTTGTGGTTGCCACAACAATCTCATGGAATTCTGCAGCAACGCTAAACAGCGAATTGATGAGAAATCCAGCGAGCAAACCCGTACTGATGCCAACCAATAGCATTCCAAAGCGCAGTGCGCCGAATTTTTTGGTGGCGTCGCGACCCTTTAACGTGGATGGATCGAGCCCCTTTTCGATCATCGCGAGTTTTACTTGCTTATCTGCATCGGTGGCCTTCCAGAGCAGGGAAGCACCTACAAGTAGAAACGTGATTGGAACCAACAACCCAACGAGATCAGTGCCATCGGTCTCATGGGTAACTACCCGAACATCAGGGGAGTTATTGTTCAATCGAATCTCATGCTCAATCGTATCACCCTGATCGTTCGTTATCACCCGTTCGATTTGCACGACCTTTTTCACGGGTTGCGCTTGCACCGGAGTAGTGGAATCGGGCAGAGCTGCCGGATAAACTAGGGCAACGATGTAGTGGAACCAGGCAAGAACGTTCATAGGGTACCTCTTCGGTAAAAACTGCGTTTTCGGTTAAGACAAGGACACTGCACGCGGGTTTCATTAGATTTGCCCATCGCATGAAAAACATCACCATCGCAATCGACGGTCCGGCAGGTGCTGGTAAAAGTACGACGGCGCGGCGCGTAGCCGAGCGTTTGGGCTATGTCTATATCGACACCGGCGCAATGTACCGGGCGGTAACTCTGGCGGCATTGCGCGAGGGTACGCCTATGACCGATCAGGCAATGGGAGAACTTGCAGCGTCGCTGGAGATCGTGTTGGAGACGTCAGCGAGTGGACAGCGCGTGGTGATGAATGCCGAGGATGTTACTGCGGCTATTCGCGGAGCAGATGTAACCAGCAACGTTAGCCAAGCGAGCGCCTTCCCACTCGTCCGCAGGGCCCTTGTACAGCGTCAGCGCATGCTGGGTTTGCACGGAGGCATTGTAATGGACGGACGCGACATCGGCAGCGTTGTGTTCCCGCATGCCGAGGTAAAGGTCTACCTCATCGCCGATACCAACGAGCGCGTGCAACGCAGGCTTAAAGAAGCCACGGCAAGGGGCGAGCACATCTCAGAAGAAGACGTGCGACGTCAGATCGTAGACCGCGACGCCTACGACAGCTCGCGTGCCGAAAGCCCCCTTGTTAAAGCCGAAGGGGCGCACGAGATAGACACAACGCATTTAACCATCGATGAGCAAGTCGAGAAGATCCTCGAGCTTGCCGACTCATATCAAAAGACCTATTCGATCGTCTCCGCATTCGGAAACTTCATCTAAGGCATCTGCCGTTTTGCACGCTATGAACGTATCGATCGACAAATTCAGCGGCTTCTGTTGGGGCGTAGTACGCACCGTGCAGATTGCCGAAGACCAGCTGGCTGCCAAGCGGGCAGACCGCAATGTTTATGTGCTGGGTCACATCATCCACAATCCCAAAGAGATCGAGCGCCTTGCTGATAAGGGGCTAGAAACCGTCACCGTGGAAGATTTTGACCGTCTGGCACACTCCGGTGCAAAGGTGATCATCCGGGCGCATGGAGAACCCCCTGCCACATATCGCAAAGCTTGGGAATGCGGCATCGAGATCATCGATGCTACATGTCCGGTAGTGACAAAGCTCCAGGAACGCGTGCGCAAGTTCTGGGACCAAGGCTATCAGGTTGTGATCTTCGGAAAGAAAGACCACGCAGAAGTCCTCGGCGTCCGCGGCGTTGTCCGCGACGAATGCGTCGTGATCAAGACCGTCGACGAAGCCCTCGAACACGTTCAGCTGGACCGCAAGACCGTGCTCTTCTCCCAGACCACCATGGACCGTCCAACGTTTCTGCTCGTGCGCGATGCCCTCAAATCTCGCGTCGCCGAACTGGTCGTAGACACCATGCAAGACATCGCTACCGAATTCCACGCCAAAGACACTATTTGCGGTCAGGTAAGCGGCCGAGAATCTCAACTAGCCAAGTTCGCTTCCGAACAAGACGTCGTGATCTTTGTTGCAGGCAAAGCATCATCCAACGGCAAGGTGCTCTACAACGTAGCCAAGGCGTCCAACCCAAAAACCTACTTTGTCGAAACCAAAGAAGAAATAGACCCCTCATGGCTTTCCGGCGCCTCGAACATCGGCATCTCGGGAGCTACCAGTACCCCGCAGTGGTATATGGAGGAGGTGAGAGCCTTTATAGAAGGTACTAGGGACTAGGTACTAGGTACTAGGGACTAGGGACTAGATACAATTGAAATTGAGTTACGACGTCCTAATTGGCGTAGTTTTGCAGACGATTCTGTGACCCCAGTACCTAGTACCTAGTACCTAGTACCTAGTACCCAGTACCTAGTCCCTAGTCCCTAGACTTCTTGGCTTCGGGGATGTACCGGTTTCGACGGGGTGATACGATCACGAAGATGCGTGCCGAGCTACGCTGGTGGAGCTCGTTAATACAACCGGCGAACAACAACTGGCGATAACTTCGGTTATCGCATGGCCGCCTAAACTTAGGCCGCTATGCCATCGACTAGACGGGTGTCTGTTACCTTCTATCTCGGTGTTGCCCCCTAACAGACTGGTGTGAAGCTGCGCAGCAGGGCATAGCACGAGACAACACTGACGCTGGCCGAAGAGGTCCTGTCAATCGGATACCTCATCGGCGAGACCCTTGTAGATTGAAGACGCATGTGGTAGGCTTCGGATAGTGCACTTCGGACCCGGGTTCGACTCCCGGCATCTCCACAGATAAAACAGCGAGCAGCGAACAGCGAGTAGCGAGTTCCTCTCGCTGTTTCTGTTTTTCCCTCAACGTAATGCAATCGTAACTTCACGCAGTCGCATCGCAAAACCATCTTTGCAGGTATTATCGATTTGAATACAGGCGAACGCACCATGTTTGAGACTTCCCGCAAGATCAACGTTCTCTTTCTCTGTACCGGTAACTCCTGTCGGTCCCAAATGGCAGAAGGCTGGGCGCGCCATCTGCTTTCTGATGAGTGTGTTGCCTACTCGGCAGGCATCGAAGCGCACGGACTCAATCCAATGGCAGTGCGGGTTATGAACGAGGTTGGAGTAGACATCACAACGCAGCTCTCCCAAACCATCGAGCAACTTCCAGTGATCGCCTGGGATATGGTGATTACGGTCTGCGACAATGCCCGAGAGGCATGTCCATACATGCCCGGTGTACAGCTCACCGTCCACCACTCCTTCGACGACCCACCATTTCTTGCCAAGGGGCTCACCGAAGAAGATGCTCTTCAGGTCTACCGCAACGTCCGCGACGACATCAAAGAATTTGTTTCGGCACTGCCAAAGTATTTTAAGCCGATTAATGAGCAGCGAGTAGCGAATAGCGAGTACTGATTACTGGGTACTGGTTACTGGTTACTGGGTACTGGGTACTGGGTACTGGGTACTGGGTACTGGGTACTGGGTACTGGGTATTTTGTAATCCGTAATCAGTAATCAGTAACCAGTAACCAGTACCCCGCCTCCCCATGCTTTCTCTCCTAGACCGATACCTTACCGTCTGGATTCTCCTGGCAATGCTCGTAGGCGTTGCCCTTGGCGTGTTTGTGCCTGCTGTGCCCGAGGCGTTGTCTTCGATGCAGTCAGGGAGTACAAACATTCCGCTTGCTATTGGGCTTATCCTGATGATGTTTCCGCCCCTTGCAAAGGTGCGTTATGAGAAGATCGGCGAAGCATTTGCAAACAAGCGCATTCTCGGGGTGTCGTTCTTGCTGAACTGGATCATTGGTCCAGCCGTGATGGTGGCGCTGGCGGTGCTGCTATTGCCGAACGATCCTGAGTACGTGCAGGGCCTGATGCTCATCGGTATAGCCCCTTGCATTGCCATGGTAATCGTCTGGAACGATCTGGCAGGGGGCAATAGGGAATACGCTGCAGGACTCGTTGCCTTGAACTCGCTGTTTCAGGTGTTGTTCTACAGCGTGTACGCATGGTTCCTGCTCACATGGCTAGCGCCGCGCTTGGGAATGCAGGCAGGCATTGTTACGATTGGCATTGGTGATGTTGCAGAAAGTGTCTTCATCTATCTCGGGATTCCGCTTATCGCAGGATATCTAACGCGCAGAATTTTCATCGCGCGTAATGGGGCTGAGTGGTACGAAACACACGTGGCCTCCAAGATCGGACGCCTCACACTAACTGCTCTGCTAGCAACCATCGTAGTGATGTTCAGCCTCAAAGCATCCAGCATTGTTGCATTGCCGCTCGATGTTCTCAAGGTTGCGCTGCCACTGCTACTCTTCTTCATCATTATGTTCTTTGCCGGCTGGTATGCCAGCAATGCTGTTGGTGCAGATGCCGGACGCAGGGCAACGATTGCATTTACTGCCGCGTCCAACAACTTCGAGCTTGCCATCGCCGTCTCGATTGCCATGTATGGCGTGGCCTCACCCCAGGCATTTGCAGCCGTGATCGGCCCCCTTATCGAAGTCCCCGTGATGTTGGCGTTGGTTAGCGTAGCAAACAAATGGCAGCGTAGATTGTAGGTCAACCATCTACCAATTATGATTGGCCAAGCATATGCAACCTGCATCGGAACTCGATGGCTTTTTAGTGCTCAAAGTAACATTGCTCGAAAGCCAGCCAAGCATTTGGCGGGCATTTGCCGTGCCGCAATGGATTTCTTTGGCCCGTCTGCACGATGTGATTCAGATCGTAATGGGGTGGACAGATTCTCATTTATACCAATTCGAGATCGGCAGCGAACGATACACGGAATACCTCGATGAGGATGAAGAGGCTCTTGATTCCAGAAAGTTTCGTCTGGGTGAATTGTTACAGCAGGAGGTCAATCGATCCTTTACGTATATGACTATGGTGACTACTGGCAGCACGAGTTAACGCTGTATACTGTGCTACCTAAGGATGCGCCATTGGATTTACCGATGCAGTGCTTTGATGGCGAAAACGCATGTCCACCGGAGGATGTAGGGGGCGTAGGTGGATACAAAGAGTTTTGCAAGATCATGCTGAGCCCAAAGCACAAACAGCGCAAGGCAATGCGGTTATTATGGTATGGCTTTGATCCCGACGATACTACCACTCCATTCAATCCGTCAGATTTCGATCCAAATGAGGCAAACTTAGACCTGCTTCGATACATCCGTTGAAATCGTCATCATGTAATGTTCTGAGTGATCGTCAACATTACTTTGCCGACATCATCCGCCCGGTGCTTGAAATATCTGTGATGTTTGCGTTGATGAATGTGGCAAACCGGAGCTTTCGGCAAACTATATGCGACGATAACACGACAACCCGTGTCGCCAATACTTCGATATTAGTTCGCGAACTGTATGAAAGCTACTGCGTATCTTTCCTTACGTGAAAAAAAACCCGACCGAGGTCGGGTAAAGGACAAGAGTCCTACGGCTTCACTTAGCCTTATTGTGTAAAGGCAGAGTGCTGATCTTTGAATGCAGTAGCAAAATACGTAGTCGATGAGATTTTTCAAAACATGGAATCATAATTATGGGAAAAGTTCTTGGGCTGGACCTCGGATCTAATTCACTGGGCTGGGCAGTTATAGATCTCGACAATAATACTGTCGATGGAATGGGAGTTCGGATCTTCACCGCTGGAGTCGATAGTGTCAATCAGGAGAAAGAAGAGTCGCGAAATGCAAAGCGGCGAATGAAACGACAAGTACGACGTCAGTATGAGAGAAGAAGCAGGAGACGAGCGGCGCTTCGTCGATACCTACAAAAGACTGGTCTGCTTCCTACGGCAGAGGCAGAGTTAACCAAACTACTCTCAATTAATCCGTACATGCTGCGTAAGTCGGCGCTTGACAATCGGATCGAACCCCACGAAATGGGAAGAATCATAGACCATATTAATTCGCGTCGAGGGTTCCGCAGCAATCGAAAGGCGTCAGCGGACGAGGAAGTATCAGGAGTAATGTATAGTGGAAGTATGGCGGACAGCAAGCCTGGGATAACCGTAATTGACGAAAGCATCGATCCTCGTTTGCGTCGCATGAAATCTTTTAAATCAAACAAACAATTGATTCTAAATGGTGAGCTTGGTGCATTAAACGGATACAGAACTACTGGGGAGTACCTCGCCTCATTAAACACGAATGAAGTTCGCCAACGAAACCGTTTCCTTCTCCGAGAACATTTGGAAGTAGAACTCGATTTGATTCTTGGCATTCAGGCTAAGTATCACGACTTATTGACTGATGAAGTGATTGATGTAATTAAAAACCTTGTCTTCTTCCAACGGCCACTAAAATCTGCGCGTGCTCTTGTTGGCAATTGTAGGTTTGAAATTGGCAAAAAGCGTGCGCACAAGAGTCATCCTGAGTATCAACGTTTTCGAATGTTGCAGCAGGTAAATGCATTCAAAGTTTTTGGCCCAGGGCGAGTACTTGATGATGATCGTATTCTTAAGCCGGACGAGCGTGCCGCATTGATAAATGCATTATCCAATGGTAATAGCATTGACACCACAGCTAAGAAGGGGACTAACATCTCGAAGATTATTGGACTGCCTGGAAAGGCCGAATATTCATTCTCAGTAGACAGATTAGATGCGTGTTCAACTGCACGTAAGCTTTCCGCTATTCTCGGGCAAGACGCAGTGATAAGCATGTCTCGTGAAAAGCTCCATTCTGTCTGGAACGTTCTGAACATGGCAGAACATACTGAATGGCTGGAAAAACACGCTATTGAAAAGTGGGGATTCACACCATCACAAGCAATCCAGATATCGAAGTTGAAGCTTGAAGAGGGATATGCAGCATTGAGCCTAAAAGCTATCCGAAAGATTTTGCCGTTTCTCGAGGAGGGCTTGATGTATCACGAAGCCTGTGCTGAGGCAGGGTACCACCATTCGAGACCAGATGGACCGGTCCAACTTTCGAATGTAGTTCCCGCACTTTCGAACATTGATATTCGCAATCCAATTGTTATGACCTCTTACGCTGAAATGCGTAAAGTAGTAAATCTCCTTATCAAAAAGTATGGCTCATTTGACGAAATACACGTGGAGCTTGCTAGAGAGCTTAAGAAGCCGAAATCTGAGAGATTGCAGATCCAAAAGAGACAAAAGGGATTTCGAGATGAAAATGAAATCAT